>NZ_JBEOVU010000011.1:0-25140 GCF_040295685.1 Streptomyces sp. NPDC002734 | reverse complement strand
GCGTCCACAGGTTCCGTGTCCCTGGGCTCCGCGTCCTCGGGCTCGACACCGGCGGGACCGGCGTTCGCGGGCTTGGCGTCGGTGGGCTCCGCGTCCGCAGGCTTCGCGTCTCCGGGTTCCGTGTCCCTGGGCTCCGCGTCCTCGGGCTCGACACCGGCGGGACCGGCGTTCGCGGGCCTGGCGTCGGTGGGCTCCGCGTCCGCAGGCTCCGCGTCCGCGGGCTCGACACCCGCAGGAGCGGCGTCCGAAGGCTCGGCCTCCGCAAGCGCGGTGTCCACGCGCCCGGCGTCCACGCGCTCCGGGTTCGGGCGCTCGACGGCCGCACGCTCCGCGGCCGTGAACTCGGGCCATCGCTGGGTGGCGTCGATGTCCGGGCTCCCGGCCTCGACGGCCGCCGCGTCGGCCGGCTCGGGCCAGAGCTGCTCGGGTCTGGTGTCCGCAGGCCCGGTGTCACCAGCCGCGTTGTCCCCGGGCTCCGCCGGAGCGGCGGCGGTGACGGGCGGGAGCGGGGCGGCGGAGGCCGCAGCGGGACGGGTGGCGTCGAGAGGGGGCAGGGTCAGGGTGCCGGGGGAGTCGGTGGCCCAGCTCGGGCGGCGCCCGGACCGCGACGCGACCTGCTCCTGGGCGGAACCGGCGCCCTCCACGGACGGCGGGGCGGTCACCTGCGAGGGCATCGAGGGCCCCGCCCCCACGGAGGCCGGGACCTGCGCCGGCATCGGACGGGCGTGCGCGCCCGCCCCCATCGGCGGACGGACCCCGGACAACACGGGCGTGCCGTGCGGCGGCGTGACCCGGGACGCGACGGCCCCGGGAGCCGCCTGCGCCGGGGCCCGACCCGCGGCCGCACGCCCCCGCCGCTCCGCCCGGAGCGTGAGGCGCCACACCACGATCGGCGTCGCGGTGATCAACAGGGCCAGGGAGGCCCAGACCACCATCGCCGGATGCGCGTGCCCCTGCCAGAACCCGGCCCCGATCGCGCCGCCGAACACCGCGATGAAGAAGAGGTGGATCCGGAAGGTCCCGAAGAGCGTGTCGGGGCTCGCCGAGTCCCCCTTGGGCGTCACCACGAACCGGCTCCTGCGCCGCAGCACCGCGTCCAGCAGCGACCGCGCGTACACCGGCGCCGACAGCGCGGACATCACCATGCCCGCGACCCCGCCCGACCCCTCCGGCTCGTGCGGCGACACGTTGTGCCGCCGGTTCCACACGTACAGCCCGATCTGCAGCGCCGACGCGTTGCCGTACAGCATCAGCCAGACCACCGGGTCGATGTCGACGCCCGAGGCGCCCAGGCCCATGAAGAGCGCGCAGCTCAGCGCCGCGAGGATCCAGTTCAGCGCGGAGATCGGGTAGAAAATGATCATCATCGTGTAGTTGAAGAGCTTGCCCGGCGGCAGCGACCAGAAGCCCTTCACGTACTGCTTGAGGATCGTCTCGTAGGTCCCCCGCGACCACCGCAGCTGCTGGGTGAAGAAGTCGGTCCAGGAGTTCGGCCCCTCGCCGACCGCCAGCACGTCCGGCGTGTACACCGACCTCCACTTGCGGCCGGTGACCGGATTGCGGTGGCGGTGGATCTCGAAGCCGGTCGCCATGTCCTCGGTGATCGAGTCGTACAGCCCGCCGATCTGCCGCAGCGCGGAGATCCGCACCGCGTTGGACGTGCCGACGAACATCGGCGCGCCGTACCGGTTGCCGGCCCGCTGGATCAGGGCGTGGAAGAGGAACTGCTGCGACTCGGCGGCCTTGGTGACGAAGGTGTCGTAGTTGCCGTACACCTGCGGGCCGATGACGAACCCGACGTCCGGGTCGCGGAAGAAGCCGAGCATCCGCTCCAGGTAGTTCGGCAGCGGCACGTGGTCGGTGTCGACGGAGGCGAAGAAGTCGTACGCGTCGCCGTGCGCGTCCAGCCACGCGTTGTAGTTGCCGTGCTTGGTCCGCGCGCGGTGCGGGCCCTTCGCCCGGTTCCACTTCTCGACGCCCTTGCGGGAGAAGTGGCGCACGCCGAGCCGGGCGCACACCGCCTTGACCTCCGGGTCGTCCCCCTCATCGAGCAGCCAGACGTGCATCACGCCCCGGTGGCGGATCCGCACCGCCGCCTCCAGGGTCTTCGTCACCATCGCCAGCGGCTCCTTGCCCGGCACGAACGAGGTGAGGAACGCGACGCGCGTCCCCGCCTGCGGCACCACCGGGACGGGGTCACGGGCGACGAGGGTGGCGTGCGCGTTGGAGAGCACGTTGGCGCAGCGGAAGAGCTCGATCAGCCCGATCGACACCAGCATCACGACGTCCAGCGCCGGCAGGAGGTCGAAGGTCGGGTAGTCGCGCCTGGTCCAGTGCGAGGGCTGGAGCAGCCAGACCAGCAGCCCCACCGAGAGCAGCGGCGCCGCGACCAGCATCAGCGAGACCCGGATGCGGTGCGGCTCCTGCGAGAGCAGCGAGCGGTAGCGGACCGTGTACGGCCGGGACGGGTCGGGGCGGGTGAGCGGCCCGGCGAGCCGGCTGTAGTGCTCGTAGTCGTAGGCCGGCAGGTTCCGCCGCAGCCGGCGGAAGACGCCGGTGGTGGTGGTCGTGCCGGTCGGCGGAGTGTGGCCGGTGGACGCCGGCCCGTGGTGCGGCGAGGCCGCCGTTCTGTTCAGCGGCGTGGTCGTGGACGCGCCGAAGTCCTGCGCGGCGCCTGTCGGCGTCGACGTCATGAAGTCATCCCCCCGCACGCGCACGGCGGTGCCGCGGCGCGTGTCCGTTGCGTTGTTGTACTTCCCCCTGGCCGGCTGCCGCGACGCCCCCAGCGTCTTCGTCCGGTACGGGGCCCCACCCCCGCCCGCGCGGCGGCAACCGGGCGCCGCGCTCCCCCCAACCGCCGCGTCTCCGCGGCGACTTGTGTCCAAGGGTTCTACGGCTCCGAGCATGATCGCAAGACGCGAAACGCGGTCTTAACCGGTCATACGAGCCTAATGGGGCGGTCAGGGGTGAGGGTGGGGCAAGTGGGGTGCGTGCGCGCCCCCTCGTGCCGCCGTGCTCCCCGGACGCTCCGGGCGTCACCGGACATTTCGCACGGGTGCGGGCACAGCAAAAGGCCCCCGCTTGCGCGAGGGCCTCGTCGTGCGCCGCCAGGGACTCGAACCCCGGACCCGCTGATTAAGAGTCAGCTGCTCTAACCAACTGAGCTAGCGGCGCCTGCTGACAGAGAAAACTCTACCCCACCTGGTGGGGTGCTCCCGACCACCCCACCTGCCCCTTTCGTCCCGTGGAGTGGCCGCGTACATCATTCGGACCGTCAACATGCGCTCCACGCCGGGGGTTGCGAGACTGGCGTACGCACACAAGCGTGGACATTTCCCTACGAAATGTGAGGCAGATCGCATGACTGAGCCGGCCTTCGAGGAGTTCGACCCCGCCGGGGAGTGCGACTGCGCCGGCTGCGTCCACTGGCGGCGGGCGATGCCGGTGGCCGCGGGGGGCGTGTCGGGGGCCGCGCGGCACCCGGCGGGGGCGCGGGTCGTCACGGTCACCGCGGCGGCGGCCACGGCGATGACCGCGGCCCCGGTCACCGCCGCGGCCGTCGCCCCGGCTCCCGCCCCCGTCGCGGCGCCGTCGGACCAGGAGGTGCCCGCGGTGGCCGCCACGGACGGCTCGGGTGGACCCGCGCCGCGGGGCGCGGACGCCGCCGAGGCGGTGGCGGAGGCCGTGACCGGGTACGGGACCGCGCCGGGGATGACCGCGGCGCCCGGCGCGGGGAAGGTCGCGGACGGGACCGACGCCCAGCTGGACGGGGGTGAGCCGGCGGCCGGTGCGGAGGCCCCGACAGCTGGGGGCGAGGCCTTGGACGCCTCCGCGGCGGTGACGGATGCGGAGGCCGCCTCCGCCGCCCCGGCCGCCCAGGGCGAGGCGGCACCGGCCGAGGCCGCCCGAGACGGCGCCGCACCCGCGGAGACCGCCGAGGTCACTCCGCTCGCCTCGGCCGTCCAAGGCGAGGCCCCGCAGGCCGAAGCCTCGCCTGACGGCGGTGTGCTCGCGGCGGGGGCGGGGGCGGTGGCGGTCGCAGGTGCGGAGGTTTCCCCGCCCGCCCCTGCCGCGCAGGGTGAGGCGGCGCAGGTCGAAGCACCCGAAGACGGCGGCACGCCCCCGGTGGTGGCAGGTGCGGAGGTCTCCCCGCCCGCTCCCGCTCCCGCCCCCGCCGCGCAGGGTGAGGCGGCGCAGGTCGGGACCGCCCTAGACGGCGGGGCACCCGCGGAGGCCGCCGAGGTCACTCCGCTCGCCACGGCCGTCCAGGATGAGGTCCCGCCGGGGGAAGCCCCCGGAGAAGACGGGGCGGCGCCCGCGGCGGGGGCGGACGCGGAGGTCGTCCCGCTCGCCCCGGCCGTCCAGACCGGAGCCCCGCAGGTCGGGGCCTCGGTGGCGGACGGCGAGGCCACCCCCCACGCTCCGGCCGAGCATGCCGTCGCGGGGACGGGCGGCGCCGCCCCGGTCTCCGTGCTGCGGGAGGAGGAGGCCGCGCGGGTCGGGGGCCGGGAGGGCGGGGGCGGCGGCGGACGGCCCCCGGTCGCGCAGAGTGTCGCGCAGGGTGCGGTGGCGCGGCCGGCGAGCGGAGGCGTGCGGGCGGTGGCGGCTCCGCGGAACGGGGGAGCGCAGGCCGCGCCCGCGCGGGAGACGGCGGTGGGGGCGCGGGACAGGGCGGGACTGCGGCCGGCCTCCCGCGGGGAGATCATCGAGCGGGCACGGCGGTGGACCGAGGCCGGTGTTCCGTACGACATGGAACGGACCTGGGCCGACGGCTACCGCCAGGACTGCTCCGGCTTCGTGTCGATGGCCTGGGACCTCCCCGGCAACGCCTGGACCGGCAACCTCGACGACTACGCCGTGCGGATCTCCCACGAGGAGCTCAGTCCCGGCGACATTCTGCTCTTCCACAACGCCGCCGACCCCCAGACCGGATCCCACGTCGTCATCTTCGGCGGCTGGACCGACTACACCCACACCCGTTACGTCGCCTACGAGCAGACCCGCCCGCACGCCGTGC
This sequence comes from Streptomyces sp. NPDC002734, assembly GCF_040295685.1. Lineage (NCBI taxonomy): Bacteria > Bacillati > Actinomycetota > Actinomycetes > Kitasatosporales > Streptomycetaceae > Streptomyces > Streptomyces sp. NPDC002734. The sequence continues at coordinate 20,123 of NZ_JBEOVU010000011.1, read as the reverse complement.
GCCGGGTGCTCGATTACCCGTACCCGGTCAACGGCGACCGTTACGTTCCCTACCGCTACCGGGCGCTCGCCCCCGGCGGCGGCTCCGGCGAGGAGGCCGCCTTCCCGGGCCGCGCCTCCTTCGGTCCCGGGGCCACCAACGCGCACGTCACCCGCCTGGGCCGGATGCTCGTCGAACGCGGTGGCGCCCGGTTCTACACCGACGGTCCCGGCGCCCGCTGGGGCGACGCCGACCGCAGGGCGGTCCAGGCGTTCCAGCGGGCCCAGGGCTGGGCCGGCACGGAGGCCGACGGGCTTCCCGGGCCGCACACCTGGCGGCTGCTGGTCACCGGGCGCGGCCGAGACATCCCGCCGCCGGGAACGCCCTCCTCGCACGGGGTCGCCGGCTACCCCGGCCGGGCCGCGTTCCGCCCGGGGGCGAAGAACGCCTACGTCACGCAGCTTGGGCGGCAGCTGGTGAAGAAGGGGTACGGCCGCCACTACACCGACGGTCCCGGCCCCGAGTGGACGGACGCCGACCGCAGGGCGGTCCAGGCGTTCCAGCGTGCCCAGGGCTGGCGCGGCGGCGCCGCCGACGGCTACCCGGGGCCGGAGACCTGGCGCCGGCTCTTCTCCTGAACCGACGAAGCGACGAAGCGACGAGCAGCACCGGAACGGAACGAGGGGCAACTGGCATGACAGCGACGACCGACGAGATCCCGGCCACGGGACCCGACCCCCAACCCGCCGCCGGGCCCGCCTCCCCCGGCGGACCTCCGGTCCTCCCCCCGGCGGCACCCCCCGCTCCCTCCCCACCCGCGATCCCCGCAGCCGCCCAGGCACCGGCACCGGCACCGGCACCGACTCAGGTAGCGGCCCAGGCCCACGCCCACGCCGAGGCCCACGGCCAGGCCGGGGCCCACGCCCAGGAACCGGTCGACCCCCACCCGCACGCCCCGGCGCCCGTGCCCGCCACCGCCGGCGTCACCGCCACCGCCGCCGTGTCCGCGGCGATGCCCGCCGCGGCGGGCGTCCGTCCGCAGGGACGGTTGATCCAGAACGAGGCCACCACCGAGATCCCCGTCCACCTCCTCTTCCGCGACGACACCATGACCGGCGGGCAGCCCGCCGTGGTCGCCCGCGTCGAGACCACCGGCACCGTCGCGGCCCTCGGGGCGACCGGCGCCGGGACACCCGCCGCGGCCGGAGCCGTCGGCCCGCAGCGCCCGTCCCGCCCGGCCCGTCGGCGTCCGGCCCCGCTCCCCGCGGTGGCCGCCGACGTCGACCCGACGCTGGAGGAGCGGCCCGGCCGCGCCGTGCCGGGCGCGCTCGGGGTGCTGGCAGGCGCCGCCGGACTGGCCGGCGGCGTCCTGACCACCTGGTGGGCCGGCGTGGTTCCGCCGGCCGCGCTGGAGCTCGCCGGCCTGCCCGTCGCGGACGCCGGGGCGGGTGGTTTCGGTCTCGGCCGGTGGGCCGCCTGGACCGGGTCCGCCGCCCTCGGCCTGTTCGGCTTCGGCGGTCTGGCCCGCGGCAACACCGGCCGCGCCTGGGTGCTGGGCATGTTCGGCCGCTACCGCGGCACCGTCCGCCGCACCGGCCTGCTCTGGGTCAACCCGCTGCTGCTGCGCCGCAGGGTCGACGTCCGGCTGCGGCACTGGCGCAGCGAACCGCTGTGCGCGAGCGACCCCAACGGGGTGGCGCTGCGGGTGCGCACGCTGGTGGTGTGGCGGGTCAAGGACACCGCCCGGGCGGTGCACGCGGTGGAGGACCACGAGGAGTACCTGCGCCGCTGCGTGGAGGCGGCGCTGGCGCGGATCCCGGTGGACCCGCCGATGGAGCCGGCCGACGAGCGTCCCGGTGAGGACGGTGACGAACCGGGTCTGGAGGAGGCGCTGACCGGCCAGGTCGCCGCCGACGCCAAGGCGGTCGGGCTCGAGGTCTTCGCCGTGCGGCCGATCCGCGTCGAGTACGCCCCCGAGGTGGCCGCGGTCATGCAGCGGCGGCGGATCGCCGCCCTGGACGCCCGGCAGCGGGCCGGTGTGCTCAGCGCGGTGGTGGACTCCGTCGAGGACACCGTCAACCGGCTCACCCTGCGCGGGCTGGTGGAGCTGGACGACTACGAGCGCAAGGTCCTGGTGAAGGACCTGACCATCGCCTTCTGCGCAGGACGCGGGGAGGCCGCGCCCTAGCGGGCGCCCCGGCTCCGGGAGTCGGAGGATCCGCCCGTTCCGCAAGAGCGGCCGAGATTGGTATGGACATGTCTAGATCACGTTTCTACTGTGAGACTTGGTCTAGACCTTCACCGCACCATCAGCTCGGCTCAGTTCGGTTCAGTTCGGTACGGCTCAAGGACCCCCCACCCCCAGGGAGCGTCGGCATGCGCAAACGCACGAAGTTGTACGCGGCCTCGGTCGGTCTGGCCACTGTGGGAGCCATGGTGCTCTCCACCGGTGGCGCCACCGGCCATGGCTACACGGACCTGCCGGTCAGCCGGCAGAAGCTCTGTCAGAACGGCACCGTGACGAACTGCGGCTCCATCCAGTGGGAGCCGCAGAGCGTCGAGGGCCCCAAGGGCTTCCCGGCCGCGGGCCCCGCCGACGGAGACATCTGCTCGGCGGGCCACTCCACCTTCAACCAGCTCGACCAGCCCCAGACCCCGTCGGGCGCCGCATGGCCCGCCACCAAGGTCACGTCCGGGCAGAGCTACACCTTCCGGTGGCAGTTCACCGCCCGGCACGCGACGACCGACTTCCGCTACTACGTCACCAAGCCGGGCTGGAACCAGAGCCACCCGCTGGCCCGGTCGGACCTCAACCTGACGCCGTTCCTCACGGTGCCGTACAACAACCAGCAGCCGCCGCAGACGCTCTCGCACAGCGGCACGCTGCCGGGCGGCCTCAGCGGCCGGCACGTGATCGTCGCGGTATGGACGGTCGCCGACACCGCGAACGCCTTCTACGCCTGCTCGGACGTCACCTTCTGACCGAGGTGACCCGTCCCGGGACCGCGTGAACGCCGAAGGGCCCCTCGCCGAGGCGAGGGGCCCTTCTTCTGTGCGCCGCCAGGGACTCGAACCCCGGACCCGCTGATTAAGAGTCAGCTGCTCTAACCAACTGAGCTAGCGGCGCATGACTCCCGCCGTCCGCTTCCGCGGTCGGCGACGAAGAAAATACTACCTGGTTCTCCGGGGTGCTCGTGACCAATTTCCGCCGGTCATGATCACGGGCCGGGGCCGGGGTGCTGGCCGGGTGCCTGGCCCGGCCCGCCGCTCACGCGCCGATGGACAGGGACAGCATCACCGGCGTCGCCTCCCGGTGGAGCTTGTCGGCGGCGCTGCGCAACCGGTGCGCCTGGCTCACCGGCATGGACAGCGCGAGGCTGGTCACCCGCGCGCCGGAGGAGATCGGGACCGCCGCGCAGACCGTGCCCACCGCGTACTCCTGGATGTCCAGCACCGGCGCGGTGGGCGGCTGGGCCTCCAGGTGGGACAGGAGCAGCCGCTCGCTGGTGATGGTGCGCGAGGTCAGCCGGGCCAGCCGGTGCCGGGAGAGGTGGTCGCGGCGGCCGTCCCCGTCGAGCTGGCCCAGCAGGCTCTTGCCCACGGCGCTGGCGTGGGCGGCCCAGCGGAAGTCCACCCACTCGTTGACCGCCGGGGTCTCGGGACCGGCGGCGTACTGGGAGACGTGCACCTCGCCGTCGACGTAACGGCTGAGGTAGACCGCCGCGCCGACGTCCTCACGCAGCCGGTTCAGGGTGCGCTGCAGCTTCGCGCGCAGCGCCCGGTCCCGTCCGTCCACCGAGGTCAGGCGGGCGAAGGTGTCGCCGACGGCGTACGCGCCGTCCGGCATGCGCAGGACGAAGCCCTCCCGCCTCAGCATCCGCAGCAGCGTGGTCAGGCGCCGCGGTGCGAGGTCGAGCTGACGGCCGAGCTCTGCGTCGGTGATTCCGGCAGGATGCCGCTCCACGACGTCCAGGACCCGGAGGGCCTCCTGGACCGTGTGGCGCGACGCGGCCGGTTCGTTCAGCGCCACGGTTTCCCCCTGCGCCAGCGTGTTCGGGCCGTTCCCCACTCCCGGTGGAGCGGGGCCGATCGACCCGTTTCACGATACCGGTGCGTAGCTATTCGGACAGGGCCTTCCGGCCCTGCCGCGATCTCCTCGGCGTGCTTTCGCAGGTGGCATATGCCATAGGAACGCACCAGTTTATGAAGGACGGGCCGGCGGGCCGACCGAGCGCGAACTCAGACCTGCACCAGCGGCTCACGGGTGAAGAGAGCCCCCAGTTCGGGGGCGTTCACCCGGCGGTCGGTCAGGCGCAGGGCCTCCCACGCCGACACCTGGTTCGCGGTGAGCACCGGCTTGCCCACCGCCGCCTCCAGCGCCGGCAGCGAGGAGACGGTGTGCAGCGCGCTGTCCGGAACCAGTACGGCGTCCGCCTCCGGATGGTCGGCCGCCAGCACCAGCTCGTGCACCCGGTCGGGACCCCACGACGCCACGTCCGACGCCGTGGCCGCGCCCGCCCCGTGCACCGAGACGGCCCGGACGCCCGCGCCCTCCTCCAGGAAGGAGACGAACAGCTCGGCCACGTCCTCCGGATAGGTGGCCGCCACCGCCACCCGTCGCGCGCCCACCTCGCGCACCGCGTGCACGAAGGCGAACGAGGCCGAGGAGGCCGGCATCCCCGCGGCCACCGCCAGCGACCGCACCTGCTCGCGCGAGGCCTCCCAGCCGTCCACGAAACTGCCCGCCGTGTTCACCCAGACCACGGCCTCCGCGCCCGACAGCCGCAACTGCTCGCAGGCGCTCGCCAGCGGCCCCGGCGCGCCCGTCTCCCGCAGCACATCCACCCGCCGCACGTCCTCACCGAGCTCGGTGTGGACCACGTCGACCCGGATGTCGCTGCCGATGAGCTGCTCGATACGGGGGTAGTCGTCCTCGGCCGAATGGCCCGGGTAGATGAATCCGAGTGCGGTCATGTCAGCCTCTCCGTCACCTTCACGTGCACCGGCACCGTCGTTCCGGTTCCTCTGCGGGTACCCAGCACCGCCCGGGAAACCGATCGGATTAGGCCATCGGAGCTCGGGTAGGCGCGCGGCCATGTCTTCACCTCCCTTCAAGAAGGAAAGACCACTCACCCGGCGGAGCCTGCTGGGCGTGGGGGCCGCCGCGGCCGCCGCGCTCGGCGTCTCCGCGTGCAGCCGGGTCCCGACCGAGGACGGAAAGGACGGCGGCGACCTGCTGGAACGCCTGCGCGCGCTGGGCGTGGTGCGGGTCGGCATCGCCGGCGAAATACCCTTCGGCTACATCGACAAGGACGGGAACCTCACCGGCGAGGCCCCCGAGCTCGCCCGGGTGATCTTCAAGCGCCTGGGGGTCGACTCCGTCCAGCCGGTGCCGACCGAATTCGGCTCCCTGATCCCCGGCCTCAACTCCCAGCAGTTCGACGTCGTCGCCGCCGGCATGTACGTCAACAAGGAACGCTGCGCGCAGGTGATCTTCGCCGACCCCGACTACCAGATGCTCGACTCCTTCGTCGTCCGCAAGGGCAACCCGAAGGGCCTGCGCACCTACCGGGACGTCGTCGAGAAGAAGGCGAAGTTCGCCACCGGGACCGGCTACGCCGAGATCGAGTACGCGATCGACGCCGGCATACCGCGGAGCGAGATCCTGATCGTGCCCGACCAGGTGGCCGGACTGAACGCCGTCGAGTCCGGACGCGCCGACGTGTTCGCGGGCACCGCCGTCACCACCCGCGAGGTGGTCAAGAAGTCGAGCAAGGCCGAGGCCACCGAGCCGTTCGCCCCGATCGTGGGCGGCGAGAAGCGGATCGACGGCGGCGCCTTCGCCTTCCGGCCCACCGAGACCCGGCTGCGCGACGCCTTCAACACCGAGCTGCACAAGATGAAGAAGAGCGGCGAGCTGCTCCGCGTCCTGCGGCCCTTCGGGTTCACCGAGTCGGAGATGACCGACCTGACCGCGAAGGAGCTGTGCGCCCGATGAACAGCTCGATGACCTCCGGCCTGTGGGAACTGGTGCTGAACGGTGTGTGGATCACCGTCCAGCTGCTGGTCCTCAGCGCCGTCCTCGCCACCGCCGTCGCCTTCGTGGCCGGCGTCGCCCGCACCCACCGGCTGTGGATCGTCCGCTTCCTGGCGGGCTTCTACACCGAGGTGTTCCGCGGCACCTCGGCGCTGATCATGATGTTCTGGGTCTTCTTCGTGATGCCCACCGCCTTCGGCTGGCAGCTGGTCCCGCTGTGGGCCGGCACCCTCGCCCTGGGCCTGACCTACGGCGCGTACGGCGCCGAGGTGGTCCGCGGCGCGATCGCCGCGGTGCCCCAGGCGCAGCGCGAGGCGGGCATCGCCCTCAGCCTCACCCCCTGGCAGCGGATGCGGCTCGTCCTGCTGCCGCAGGCCGTGCCCGAGATGATCCCGCCGTTCTCCAACCTGCTGGTCGAACTGCTCAAGGGCACCGCCCTGGTGTCGATCATGGGCATGGGCGACCTGGCGTTCAGCGGCAACCTGATCCGGCTCGCCCTCCAGGAGAGCACCGAGATCTACACCTACATCCTGATCATCTACTTCGTCCTCGCCTTCCTGCTGACGCGGATGATGCGTGGACTGGAGAAGAACCTCAAGGTCCGCACCGGCCGGACCGTGCGGACGGCCACCCCCGAGGCCACGGCCGACTCGAAGGCGGGTGCTGCCGCGTGAACTGGGACTGGAACGCTGTCGCGGACTTCATGCCGCACTTCTGGGACGGCCTGCTGGTCACCCTGCAGGCGCTGGTGCTGGGGTCCCTGCTCTCCTTCACCCTCGGCCTGGTGTGGACCCTGCTGATGAGGGTCCCGAGCCGCTGGGTGCGCTGGCCCGTCGGCGTGTTCACCGAGTTCGTCCGGAACACGCCGCTGCTGGTGCAGCTCTTCTTCCTCTTCTACGTCCTGCCCGAATGGGGCCTGACCCTCTCCGCCCTCACCATGGGCGTCATCGGTCTGGGCCTGCACTACTCGACCTACACCATGCAGGTCTACCGCGCCGGCATCGAAGGCGTGCCGGCCGGTCAGTGGGAGGCCGCCAAGGCGCTCAACCTGCCGCTGCGCCGCACCTGGACCGCGGTGATCCTGCCGCAGGCCGTGCGGCGCGTGGTGCCCGCGCTGGGCAACTACGTGATCTCGATGCTCAAGGACACGCCGCTGCTGATGACCGTCACCGTCCTGGAGATGCTCGGCGAGGCGCGGCTCTTCTCGCAGAACGCCTTCCGGTTCACCGAGCCGGTGACGGTGATCGGCGTGGCCTTCATCGTCATCTCCTACCTCGCCTCCCTCCTCCTGCGATCCCTGGAGCGACGTCTTGTCTGACACCCTCCCCACCCCTGATCCCCTGACCCCGGCCCCCGGGCGGCCCGCCGTCCCCGGCGAGCTGATCCGGTTCGACCAGGTCACCAAGCGGTTCGGCGAGAACACGGTGCTGGACCGGCTGGACTTCTCCGTGGAGGCCGGCAAGCACGTCACCCTGATCGGCCCGTCCGGCTCCGGCAAGACCACCATCCTGCGGATGCTGATGACGCTGACCAGGCCCGACGAGGGCACCATCACCGTCGACGGCAGAAGGCTGTACCCGGCCAAGCGCCGGGAGGTCGCCGAGGTCCGCAAGAACATCGGCATGGTGTTCCAGCAGTTCAACCTCTTCCCCAACATGAAGGTGCTGCGCAACGTCACCGAGGCGCCGGTCACCGTCCTCGGCCTGTCCAAGGACGAGGCCGAGGTGCGGGCGCGCGAGCTCCTGGAGCTGGTCGGGCTCGCCGACAAGTGCGACGTGTACCCCTCGCAGCTCTCCGGCGGCCAGCAGCAGCGCGTCGCCATCGCGCGGGCGCTGGCGATGCGGCCGCAGGTCCTGCTCCTGGACGAGGTGACCTCGGCGCTCGACCCCGAGCTGGTGGCCGGCGTGCTGGACGTGCTGCGCGACATCGCGCGGACCACCGACATCACCATGCTGTGCGTCACCCACGAGATGAACTTCGCGCGTGACATCTCCGACGACGTGCTGATGTTCGACGGCGGCAGGGTCATCGAGTCCGGTCCGCCGGAGCAGATGTTCGAGGACCCGACCCACGAGCGGACCCGGGAGTTCCTGGGCGCGGTGCTCTGACGTCCCACGGACGGCAGCGGGCCGGGCCCATGGGGCCGGCGCGGCGGGGCGGTGGCGGAATACGCCACCGCCCCGCCGCGTTGTCGCCGGACGCACGGTAAGCGGTGAAGAGGGAGTACGACGGTGACAGTGACGGACCGGACCGACGATGACATCCGCGGCACGGCGCACGGCGGCGCCCCCGTCCCCCTCTCGGTCCTCGACCTGGTCACCGTGGGCGCGGGGTACACCGCGAGCGACGCGCTGGCCACCTCGGCGCGGATCGCGCGGCTCGCGGAGTCCCGCGGGTTCCACCGCTACTGGGTGGCCGAGCACCACTCCATGCCCGGCGTCGCCTCCAGCTCGCCGGCCGTGATCCTCGCCTACCTCGCCGCCCAGACCGGGCGGATCCGGCTGGGCTCCGGCGGCGTGATGCTGCCCAACCACGCCCCGCTGGTGATCGCCGAGCAGTTCGGCACGCTGGAGGCGATGGCCCCGGGCCGCATCGACCTCGGCCTCGGCCGCGCCCCCGGCACCGACGGCGCCACCGCGGCGGCGCTGCGGCGCACGGACCGGCTGAACGAGGGCGCCGACGACTTCCCGCAGCAGCTGTCCGAGCTGCTGCGCTTCCTGGACGACGACTTCCCCGACGGGCACCCGTACGCGCGGATCCACGCGGTGCCGGGGCCGGTGCAGGGGTCGGCGGCGGGGGGCGTGCAGTCGGCGCACCGGCCGCCGGTGTGGCTGCTCGGGTCCTCCGGCTTCTCCGCGCAGCTCGCGGGGGCGCTGGGGCTGCCGTTCGCCTTCGCCCACCACTTCTCGGCGCGGAACACGGTCCCGGCCCTGGACCTGTACCGGGAGTCGTTCCGGCCCTCGGCGGTCCTCGACGCGCCGTACGCGCTGATCGGCGTGGCGGCGCTGGCCGCGGACGAGGAGAGCGAGGCACGGCGCCAGGTGCGGGCCGCCGCGCTGAACATGCTGCGGCTGCGCACCGGGCGACCCGGCCTCGTCCCCACGCCGGAGGAGGCCGAGGCCCACCCGTGGACGGCGGCGGAGACGGAGTTCGTGGACTCCTGGAACGCGAACGTCGTGCACGGCACGGGCGAGCAGGTGCGGGCCGGGCTCGACGCGCTCCGTGAGCGGACGGGAGCGGACGAGCTGATGCTCACGGCCAACGCCCACGGCCCCGACGTCCGCCTCCGCTCCTACGAACTGATTGCCGACGCCTACGGCCTCCCCACCGTCTGACCCGGCACGGGCCCCGCGGCGCTTCCCGGCGTCACCACCCCGCGGCTCCGGGCGGGAGCGGGGGCCAAAGGTGGGGGTTGCGGGGGGCGGGACAATGGATGGCGGTGACCACGAACGTACGCGAGGAACGGAGACCCGCATGGCGGAGCACACGCCGCGCAACACCAACCCGCGGCTACGCCCCGCGCCCCTGCTCTTCGAGCCGACGGCCGCCGCCGCCGACCCCGAGCACTTCTTCGATCTGGAGTCGATCGAGGACCCCAAGGCGCTGCTGACCCGTGCGACGGAACTCACCCACGCGTTCCGCGCCGCCACCGACCGCGCCGTCGAGTACCAGGCGATGGCCGCCGCCCAGCTCGCCGACCCCCGTCGCTTCGACCGGCTCTCCGCCGCCGACATCGCGGCCCGCGCGGACTGGACCGAGGACTACGCGATCAAAATGGTGGAGTTCGGCCGTGACCTGCTCAGCGGTGTCGAGGACGCCCCCGGACCCGCAGGCCACCGCGGCTCGCCGGGCCCCGTGTAGCCGGCGCGGGCCCCGGTCCGGCCCCACGCGGCCCGCACGGGGCGTCCGCGCGGATATCGATTTCTCGTCACCCGGATCGGGGTGCTAATGTCTACGACGTCAGCAGGCGCCGCTAGCTCAGTTGGTTAGAGCAGCTGACTCTTAATCAGCGGGTCCGGGGTTCGAGTCCCTGGCGGCGCACCGACACCGGAGGCCCGGTTCACGGAAACGTGGACCGGGCCTCCGGCGTTTCAGCGGTCCTCGAGCGAGGCGGGGACCTCCGCCCCCGGCGCCGGGGTGATCTGCACCGTCCACGCCCCCGACGCCGTGCGCCCCTCCACCCGCACCCGCACGTCGTCCCCCGGCACGGTGAACGTCTCCCCGGCCTCCACCGGCGCGTCGGCCAGTGGCGGGTACACGGACCGGTCGGAGCAGGCCGAGGTGCCGGGGTGGGAGTCCACCACCTCCACCGGGCCCTTGCCCGAGTCCGTGCCGCCGTTGACCCGGTACACCAGCACGCCCTCCGAGCAGGTGGTGGCGTCGTTCCCGACGGGGCCGCGCGCCTCGATGGCCAGCACGCTGTCCGGCCCGGTCCGCACCACCGCCAGCTTGGTGCCGCCGCCCAGCCCGAAGTACGGCATCGCGGCCGAGCCGGCGCCCCCGGCGACGGCCCCGCCGCCCGCCGCCCCGAACCCGTCGGCCGCGGCCGCATCGGCCGCGGCTCCAGGAGTCCCCGCAGCCCCGGCCCTCTCCGCCCCCTCCGTTCCCTCGGCCGCTCCGGCCGCACCGAACGCCCCGTACTCCCCGGCCTCCGGCGCCCGCCCGGTCGACGCCCCGCGCTCCGCTCCCGCCGCGGCCTCCGCCGTCTCCGGCCTCCCGCCCGTCTCCGGCCTCCCGCCCGTCTCCGGCCTCCCGCCCGTGTCCGGTCTCCCGCCCGTCTCCCCGCCGGTGTCGCCGCCCACTCCCAGCGGCTCCAGGGTGAGCCGGGTGGGGCCCCGCACGCAGCTGATCTGCCCGGAGTCGAGCCAGCCCAGCTTCCACTTGTGCCAGCCGAGGAGGTCCGGCGCGAGCCCGAACTGGCTGCCCATGAGGTCCCAGTCGCCCACATGGGTGTCCCAGTCGCCCTTGCCGTCCCGGGGCCGGTGGTACAGGTCCGGCAGGTCCAGCACATGACCGGTCTCGTGGGCCAGCACCAGCCGGTCCGGCGGATGCCGCTCGAAGACGGTGACCACCCGCCGCAGGTCGGTGCCGTCGGCGCGCAGCGGCCGGGACAGGTTGACGACCTTGGTGGCGTCCGCGTTCACGCCCGGCGCGTCCGGGTCGGCGACCAGGTACACGATGTCGTACCGCGAGAAGTCGACGACCGGATCGGAGACGGAGAGCGCGTCCTCGAGGTACTCGGCGCGCCGGGCGGAGCTCCAGTCGCGCTCCATCGCGTACTCCGTGGAGGCACGCGGCATTCTCAGCCAAGTCCGCACCGGGTCCGGCCGGACGCTGAACCTTCCGTACGAGGCCCGCCGGAAGTAGTCGTTGGTGAGGGGGAAATGGTCGGCCATCAATTCCCGCGGAGTGGTGAGCGGCTCCGAGTCTGGGAAGGAAAGAAACACCATCACCGCGTCGAGGGGACGGGTCGGACGGGGGTAATGGGCGTTCCAGGTGTCGAGCCCCTCGGAGTGGTGGGCGGAGGTGCGTTCCAGCGCGCACGGTTCCAGGCTGGTCCCGGCGGCGGAGGGGTGGGCGACGATGGACGTCGCGGCGAGTGCGGACAGGGTGGTGACCACGGCCGCCGAGGTGCGCATGCCCGGACGGCGACGGAACCCCTTGCTGAAGGGGACGGGACACGGCACGGCTACCTCCGGGCGCGATTTCCGGGACACCGCACCCAGACTGTGTGATGGTGTGCAGAGATGCCCTGTTCGTCTGGCCCGGAAGGGTGAGGGGCGACCTGCGCATCCCGGCGCCCCGGCCGGGACTCGAACTGAGCTTCGGTCACGGAACGTCACAACTGATCGGCCGACGAAGCGACGTGTCCATTTCTGGACGCAAGCGATCCGCGGCTGGGGTGGTTTGCCCCAGTGCGGAATTGGACGGCTGGAAGGGCCTGTGGGCTGCCTCTATGATCGGCACACTTTCCTGACCCTTCCTGAACCGGACTACCCATACGAAGATCGAGTGCACTGCGGGAGCAAGCGGTGAGCGGAACGTCCGAAGGTCCGGCTGCTCCGGATCGCATGGGCCAGACCGTCACGGAGCGTGGCGCGGAGCCCTCGGCGCCCGCGGCGCCCTCAGCGGGTCCGGCCTCGCCCGGCACTGCCGCCGGACCGAAGCCGTCCCCCCGGCGGGGCAGGTACGCCCGCGGCGCCGTCACCGGCGGCGAGCCCGCGCGGAACCAGGAGCCGGCGCGAGGCCAGGAACCCGTACGGGGCCAGGAACCCGCGCGAGGCCGGGAACCTGTACGGAGTACAGAGCCCGCGCGAGGCCAGGAGTCCCCGCGAGGCCAGGAGCGGGAAGCCGTACGGACGCACGCCGCTCACTCGGCCGGCGACGCGCTGCTCGCCCTCGACCCCGCCTACCGGTCCGCCTTCACGGCGGCGCCGCTGGCCATGGCGGTGGTCGCCCCGGACGGCCTGGTGGTGGGCGCCAACGCCACCCTCGCCCGGCTGCTGGGCGCACCCCGCCCGGACACGCTGGCCGGCCGGGTCGCCGCCGACCTGGTGGACCTGGCCGCCGACCCGCGCACCTGGCAGGCGTACCGGGAGGTGCTGCGCGGCCGTCAGGCGGTGCTGCGCTGCACCCGCCGGCTCAAGCACCCCGAGGGGCACTCCCTGTGGGCCCAGGTCACGGTGACCCCGCTGACCGGCGGCGAACAGGGCGTGCTGCTCTCCGTCGCCGACATCTCCGCCCGCCGCGAACTCCAGGCCCGGCTGCGGCACCTCCAGATGCACGACCCGGTCACCCGGCTGCCCAACCGCAGCCTCTTCTTCGAGCGGCTGACCACCGCCCTGGAGACCGCCCTGACCTCGGACGTCGGCACCGGCCGGGTCGGGCTGTGCTACCTGGACCTCGACGGCTTCAAGGCGATCAACGACACCCTCGGCCACCGGGTGGGCGATCGGCTGCTGGCGGCGGTGGCCGAGCGGCTCACCCGGTGCGCCGACGAGGCCGGCTTCAACCGCACCGGCGCGCCGCTGGTGGCGCGGCTCGGCGGCGACGAGTTCGCCCTGCTGGTGGAGGACTCCTCCGGCACCGAGCAGCTCGCCGACCTGGCCGAGGCGGTCCTCACCGCCCTGCAGTCGCCGTTCGACCTCTCCGGGCAGCGGCTCTCCGTCTCCGCCTCCATCGGCGTCGTCGAGCGGCACGCCGAGGGGACCACGGCGACCGGGCTGATGCAGGCCGCCGACACCACGCTCTACTGGGCGAAGGCCGACGGGAAGTCGCGCTGGACCCTCTTCGACCCCGAGCGCAACGCGCACCGGATGACCCGGCAGGCCCTGGTCTCCACGCTGCGGCCCGGGATCGAGCGGGAGGAGTTCGTCCTCCAGTACCAGCCGCTGGTCGGGATGTCCGACGGGCGGGTGCGTGGGGTGGAGGCGCTGGTCCGGTGGGACCACCCCCAGTTCGGGATGCTCTCGCCGAACCGGTTCGTGGGGCTGGCCGAGGAGGACGGGTCCATCGTGCCGCTGGGGCGGTGGATCCTGCGGACCGCCTGCCGGCAGGCCCGGCGGTGGCAGCTCGACCACCCGGGCGAGCCGCCCCTGTTCGTCAGCGTCAACGTGGCGGTACGGCAGGTCTGGGACTCCGACCTGGTGTCGGACGTCGCGCGGATCCTCGCGGAGTGCGAGCTCGACCCGGGGCTGCTGCAGCTCGAACTCACCGAGTCCGCGCTGATGGGGTCCGCGGGCCGGCCGATCAAGGCGCTCCAGGCCCTCAGCGACATGGGCGTGCGGATCGCCATCGACGACTTCGGCACCGGGTACTCCAACCTCGCCTACCTCAGCCGGCTCCCCGTGTCCGTCCTGAAGCTCGACGGGTCGTTCGTCCGGGGCTTCCAGTACGAGGACGGGGCCGGCGCCGGCGCCGCGGGGGAGAGCGGCCGTTCCGCGCCGAACGCGGCGGACGAGGTGATCGTCGAGGCGATGGTGCAGCTCGCCCACCGGCTGGGCCTCAGCGTCACGGCCGAGGGCGTGGAGACGGCGGCGCAGGCGGCCCGGCTGCGCCGCATCGGCTGCGACACCGGCCAAGGCTGGCTCTACAGCCGCCCCGTCGCCCCCGACGACATCGCCACCCTCCTCACCCAGGACGCCCCGGTCCTCTGACCGCCCCCGCGCACCCGACGCGAATCAGCCGTTCTCCCGCGCCCGGTCCCGCCAGGGGCGCGGTGGTCAGAGCGGTGGTCAGAAGTGCCAGGGGACGCGGTGTTCGGCGAGGTGGGAGAGGACCGCGTGGTTGGCCTCCCAGCCGTCCGGGAACTTCACGGTGACGCCCAGCTGCACCGGCTCCGTGGAGGGGTGGTCGTCGAGCAGGTCGGCCACCCCCGCCCGGCAGACCACGATGCACGCGTGACGGTGCCGTGAGGCGAGGACGCACAGCCGCCCCGTCTCCAGGTGGAACGCCGTCGCGTCCGGGCGCCCCGACAGCGGGTGCAGCACCACCGTCACGTCGTACTCCCGCCCCTGCAGCCGGTTGGCGGTGTCGACGACGACGTCCCGCACCCCCAGCTCGGCCAGCGCCGCCCGCACCGCGGCCGCCTGGTCGCGGTGGGCCGTGCCGACCGCCACCCGGTCGGCGGTCAGCGGCGCCGGGACGTCCGACCGCTCCGAGACCGCCGCCCCGCCCCGGTCCAGCAGCCGCCGTACCACCATGGCGACCGCCCGCACCGCCTCCGGGTCGGTGCGCGGCGTCAGCCGGTGCGGCAGCTCCAGCAGCCCCCACCCCGAGTGCGCCGCCTCGTCGATCACCCGGTCCGGAGCCGACCCGTCCGACGGCACCGCGAACGACAGCCGCCGGTCGTCGAAACCGGTGCCGGCGCGGAACGGCGTGAACGGGTAGAACGCGGCGGACACCAGCGGCGCCGCCGACGCCGGGAGGCGCCACGACACCGGCAGCCGGTGCTGCGGCAGCCCGGGGTTGTGGGCCAGCAGCGTGGAGACCGCCGAGGCGGACGGGTCGTACGACAGCCCCGCCCACTGCTCCGCGCCCACCACCGAGAACGGGTCCAGCTGACCCGGGTCGCCGACGAACAGCGCCCGGTCGAACAGCCCGGCCACCGTCAGCAGCGCGTCCGAGCGCATCTGGTACGCCTCGTCGACGATCGCCTGCTCCCAGTGCGCGTCGGACGGCTTCACATGGCCCCACTTGGCGGCCGTGGAGATGACCACCGGCAGCCCGGCCAGCGCGGCCGCCTTGTCGGAGAGCAGGACGTTGTCCAGGCCCTCCAGCGCCTTGTCGTACGCGTCGGCGTCGCTGCTGTGCAGCCGGCCCACCGGCAGGTCGGGCCGCTTCTCGTGCAGCCGCAGCACCAGGTCGTCCACCTGCGCGTTGGTCTGCGCGACCACCATCAGCGGACGCCCCGCCTCCGCCAGCTCCAGCGCCGCCCGCACCACCAGCGTCGACTTCCCGGCGCCGGGCGGGGAGTCCACCACCACGCCGCGGTGCGCGCCGGCCTTCGTGTCGCGCAGGATCGCCTCGGTGACCCGGGCGGCCTCCGCGCCGGGATCGAAGGCCGCGGCCTGGGCGGCCCCGACGGACGTCATCACAGCAGGTCCTCCTCGGTGACGGGATCGGCGGCGGGCAGCGGGGCCGGGTCCGACGGCGGCCCGCCGTGCGTCCACGGAGTGTTCTCCGGGTCCGGCAGCTTGGGGCCGCCGCGCGGCTCGTGCTCGAACAGCGTGAAGCAGAGCCGGTCGCCCTTCTCCGGCACCGAGCCGAGGGCCGGCTCCTTGCCCCGGCCCATCCTGTCCACGATCCGCAGGACGACCAGCAGCGGCCCCTCCTCGGAAGCCTCCCCCTCGCCGCCCGCGCCGCCGCCGTCCTCCTCCTCGACGGCGACGAACTGGGCCGCCTGCGGCTTGCCCTCCAGCGAACGGAAGACCTTCGCCTTGTCGCCCAGGTGCGGCCGGTCCTCCGTGCGCACGGTGACCAGCGGACGCGGGCTGGGGCGCCTGGTCTCCGTGTACGTCATCGTCACGTCGACGACCTCGCCGACGAAGGCCTCGCCGGTCAGCCGCCGCGCGGCCAGCACCAGCGGGTCGTCCAGCGCCTCCTGGGCGTCCAGCTTCGCCTGCTCCCGCTCGCGGCGGGCCAGCTTCTGCGCCGCCGTGACCGCGTCGTCGATCCTCGGCTGAGGGGGCTCGCCGGAGGCCACCCGGTCCCGGTGCGCGGTGAACGACCAGCGGTCGCCCGTCCAGCGGTCCGGGACCCGGGACGCCTCGGGCAGCGCCCGCAGGAGGTCCACGCCGCGCCAGACGTTCTCCCAGGTGGGGAGGGTGCGCGAGCGGACGAGCTCGCCGATCTCCCGCTCCGCCTGCGACAGGTGCGCCAGCAGCGCGTCGGCGGCCACCCCGTCCTCGGCGGCGGCCAGCGCCGAACGCGCCCGGTCGTACCGCTCGATCGCGGGGGCCAGCAGCCGGTTGTCGAAGGCGGGATCGGTGGCCGGACCGGCCGGCGGGCACAGCAACTGGCCCTCGGGGTCCCGCCCCAGCTCGGCCCGCAGCGCCGCCTCGGCGCCGGTCAGGCCCTCCTCCTCGGGCGGGTCGATCCAGGCGAGCAGCGCCCCCAGGTGCTGGTCCTCCAGGCTGGACTGCCCGGTGGCCCAGTGCCGGGACAGCAGATCGGTCATGGCGAGCAGCAGCGAGGAGCCCGGCACCCGGGCCCGCTCACCGAAGTGGGTGAGCCAGCGGCCCAGCAGCGGCACCCGCGGCGGCGCCGGGTACGCCGTCTCCGGGTCCTGGTCGGCGGTGCGGCGGAACCGGGTGGAGCGGCCCAGCAGCCGCACGAACTCCACGCCCGCCCGGCTCGGCACGATCAGCTGCGGCGCGTCGGCGCACAGCTCCCGCTCCACCTTCACCTGCCGCCCCGTCTCCGGGTCGGCCTCCTTGCCCTCCACCAGTTCGACGTCGTCCGCGAAGGACTCCACGTAGGGCAGCACGACGTCGGCCAGCTCGGCCAGGAAGGCGGAGCGCAGGTCAGGGTCGCGGGGCTGCGGCACCACCAGCAGGCGCGGCGCGTCCCGGTCGCAGCCGACCAGCGCGCCCAGTGGGGCGCCGGCCTCGCCGGCCGTGGTCAGCGGCACCATGACCAGCGGGCGCTCGGCGAGGTGCCGGTGCCGCACCGTGGCGGCCGCCTGGGCGCGGCCCGCGCGGATCGCCTCGAGCCGGGCCAGGGTGGTGATCAGCGACATGACAGCGCCTCCTCCCGCAGCCGCGCCGCACGGCGCAGCGCCGCGACCGCCGGGTCGGCGGCGTCCCCCGCCTCGCCGTGCGCGGCGGCCAGCACCGCCTCCACGGCGGCCAGCTCGCCCAGCTCGGCCCGGGCGGACCGGCCCAGCACCGTCACCGTGCCCTCGTCGCGGGCCCGGGCCCGGCAGTGGAAGGCGAGCTCACAGGTGGCCAGGCACTCCGGGGTGTACACCGCGCGCACCGACTCGACCGTCTCGGCGAGCAGATCGGCGGGCAGTTCGGGGGAGAAGCAGGCGCCCGGGGCCAGGCCCGCCGCGATCTCCTCGACCCGGGTCAGCCGGCCCAGCTGCCGCGCCGTCACCGCGCGCTGCTTGCGGACGTCCACGGCGGAGGCGGTGGGCAGGTTGGAGAAGTCCTTCGGGCAGACCAGCAGGATGCGGTGACGCACCCGCGGAGGCGGATCGAGGCGCGCGGCCACGTCCTCGAGCGCCAGCACGTACACCGCGGCCTGCCGCGCCGCCGCGCCCACCTTCGCGGCGTCCGCGGAGCCGTCCAGCATCGGGAACGACTTGATCTCCACGACCGTCCAGGTGCCGTCCGGGTGCACCACCACGGCGTCCGGCTCGAGGAAGGCGGGAGTGCCGGCCACCTCGAGGGCCAGCATGGGATGGTCCAGGAGCGTCCACGCACCGTCCGCCTCGGCGGCGGCCGAGGCCTCGCGCAGGGCCAGCGCGGTGCGGCCGGCGCGGCCCTGTGGGCCCGTCGCGGCGAGGTCCGGCACGCGCGCGCCGCCCGGCGGGGGCTCCGGGGCCGACGGATCGAGCCGCTCGCGCACCAGCCGCAGCAGCTCGGCGCCGCCGTCGCCCTTCACCCGTGCCTCGAAGGCGTGGCCACGGGTGAAGGCGAACTGGGACTGTCCGAACGGCGCGGGGGCGCCCAGCGCGCTCGCCAGCGCGGTCTTGTCCACGCCGGCGCCGTCGAGGAGCGCGCGGCGTTCGCACCCCGGGTTGGCGGCCAGGGCCGCGAGGGCGCGCGCGTCCAGCGGCTTGGCCTGGACGCCGGGACCGCGCAGCTCGGCCAGCCGCTGCCGCAGCGCGGGGCCGTCGCCGTGCGGGGCCTCGCCCTGGCCCACGCGGTCCCCGCCGGGCCCGGGCGACTGGTTCGGCTCGGGGCCCGGACCGCTCCGACCGGGGCGCGGGCCGCTCAGGTATTCGCTCACCCGGGGAAGTCTGGCATCCGCCACCGACAACGCGGGGTGCGCGTGTGACGCGAGGGGTTCCTGGGGACGGATGACCGCATTGCGAGGGGTGGCGAAGGGGAGCGAATCGGCGGGACGGGGCGTTCGTCCGTGTCCACCGGGGGTTCACTGGCGTTGAATTCCACGCTGCCGCTGAATTCGCCGCTGGGGATTCACGCCGTGAGTTACTGCCGGTTCTCGAGCTATTGAGGTCCTTGGAGGCCGAAAATGCAGAACAGCCGTCCGTCGGTGCGAGGCGATGTGGTGACCGTTCCCACGCGGCACGGGCTCGAGGCGGTGGACATCCTGCGCCGCCACCACGTCGCGGCGGTGGGCCCCGTGCTGCACGACGACCGGGGCGGGACCCTGGGCTTCGTGGTGCCGACCGGCACGGCGGAGCGGTGGAACGTCCCCGGCAGCCGGTGCGTCCACCGGGCCGAGGGCACGGACTGGCTCCTCCCGCCCGCTCCCGACGGCCTCGCCACCGACCCCGCCGTCCTGCGTCGCGCCCTCAGCGAGGCCGCCCGTCTCATCGCCGCCGCCGACAGCTGTCAGTAGGTCCGCCCGGGCCCGCACGCGGCCCTCGCCCGTACCACCGGCCCCCCACCCCGCGGCCTTCCCTGGTGCTGCGGCGACAATGGGCCCATGGGCAGGAAGACACGGGGCGCAACGGCCCCCGGGGTGACCGAGGAGGTCGACGGCGGGACGGCCGCGCTGGTGCCGGACCGGGACCGCCCCCGCGGGTGGACTTTGATGATCGACGGCGCGCCCCAGTCCCACGTGGACCTGGACGATCCCACCCACCTCGCGTTCACCTACCAGCGCCGCATCGGGCACGTGATCGACCTGGCCGCCCCGCAGGGCAGGCCGGTGACCGCGCTCCACCTCGGCGGCGGCGCCTTCACCCTGGCGAGGTACGTCGCCGCGACCCGCCCCCGCTCCTCCCAGCAGGTCGTCGAACGCGACGGGCGCCTTGTCCAGTTGGTGCGCAGGGAACTGCCCCTGGACCCGGCCGCCCGCATCCGGGTACGGACCGCGGACGCCCGCGAGGGCCTGGCCAAGGCCCCGGACGCCCGGGCCGACCTGGTCGTCGCCGACGTCTTCGGCGGCGCCCGCACCCCCGCCCACCTCACCTCCGTGGAGTTCCTGGACGAGGTGCGCCGCGCCCTGGCCCCCGGCGGGCGCTACGTCGCCAACATCGCGGACGGCGCGCCCCTGGCGTTCCTCCGCGGCCAGATCGCCACCGCCGCCGCCCGGTTCGCCGAGCTCGCGCTGATCGCGGAACCCGCGCTGTTGCGCGGCAAGCGGTTCGGCAACGCGGTGCTCGTGGCCTCCGACGCGCCGCTGCCCCTCGCCGACCTGACCCGCCGCGCGGCCGGCGACCCGCACACCGCCCGGGTGGAGCACGGCCGGGCCCTGCTGGACTTCACCGGCGGTGCCGCCCCCGTCACCGACGCCACCGCCGTGGCCTCGCCCGCCCCGCCGGCCTCCGTGTTCACCTAGGGCCTGTCCGGCGGATCATGCACGTGGGTCGTGGGGTCTGGCACGCACGTCTGCGGCGTTGTCGTCGGTCGACGACGCTCCGCGTCGCCTCCCTCCTCCGCCTTGCAGCCGCACGCACCAGACCCCGCTC
>NZ_JBEOVU010000010.1:0-192970 GCF_040295685.1 Streptomyces sp. NPDC002734 | reverse complement strand
ATTGCCACGCTGGTGCTGGGCCTCCTCGGCCTCTCGTACATCCTGGGCTACGGCACCACCCAGATGATCGTCGTCGCCCGCCAGGGCTTCTCCGGACGACGCACGCGGCGCCCGGCCCCCGCCACTCCGCCACCAGCGCGGTCAGCCCGCGGTGAGCGCCACCTTCAGGGCGCCGGTCTCCCCGGCGCGGGAGAAGACGTCGTAGGCCTCGTCCATCTCCTGCAGCCCGAACCGGTGGGTGATGAACCCGCCGACGTCCAGTCCGCCGGAGGCGACCATCTTCAGCAGGGTCGGCGTGGTGCTGGTGTCGACCAGGCCGGTGGTCATGGTGATGCCCTTGATCCACAGGTCCTCGAGGTGCAGCGTGACCGGTTCCCCGTGCACGCCCGCGTTGGCGATGTACCCGCCGGGCCGCACGAGTTCCGTGCACTGCTCGAAGGTCGCCGGGATGCCCACGGCCTCGATGGTGACGTCCGCGCCGAGGCCGTCGGTCAGCTCGAGGACCTTGGCCCTGACGTCGTCGTCCGGCGCGAGTGCGACGTCGGCCCCGTGCCGCAGGGCCGCCTCGCGCCGCTGCGCCGCCGGGTCGACGGCGATCACCTGACGCGGGGAGAAGAGCCTGGCGGTGGTCATCGCCGCGAGGCCCACCGGCCCGGCGCCGACCACCACCACGACGTCGCCCGGCGAGACCCGGCCGTTGAGCACGCCGATCTCGTAGGAGGTCGGCAGGATGTCGGCGAGCAGCAGCGCGTCCTCGTTCGAGACGCTGTCGGGCAGCTTGTACGTGGAGGTGTCGGCGAACGGGACACGGACGTACTCGGCCTGCACGCCGTCGATCATGTGCCCGAGGATCCAGCTGCCTCCGCCGGTGCACAGGCTGTAGCGGGACTCCCGGCAGAAGCGGCAGCGGCCGCAGGAGGTGATGCAGGAGATCAGCACCCGGTCGCCGGGGGCGACGTTGGTGACCGAGTCGCCCACGCTCTGCACCGTGCCGACGGCCTCGTGGCCTAGGATCCGGCCGGGCGTCACCGCGGGGACGTCGCCCTTGAGGATGTGCAGGTCGGTGCCGCAGATGGTGACCGCGTCGACCTTGATCACCGCGTCGGTGGAGTCCTGGACTTCGGGGTCGGGGACGTCCTCCCAGGAGCGTTGTCCGGGTCCGTGGAACACGAGAGCCTTCATGGGTGTCGGCCTCCAGAGGTCGGGCGGGAACACCCCCCGCTCCAGGCTAGGGAGCGTTCCGCCCGCCCGCACCCGCGGGAGGGTTCAGCCCTTCAGCGGGGCCCGCATCACCAGCCGGGCGCCGCGGTCGGCGACCTCACGGGTGAGCGAGCCGCCGAGCTCCTCGGTGCGCCGGACCGCCCCCCGCAGCCACTCGTCGCCGGGCCCGTCGCCGGGCCCGTCGCCGGGCCCGTCGCCGCCCGGGACGCCCTTCCCCCGCGTGCTCCCCTGCGCGCCCCGCGCCGGCGGTCCCGCCCCGTCGTCGGTGACGGTGAGCGTGACCTCGCCGTCGGCCGTCTCCAGCACCACGTCGGCGCGGCCGGCCCGGGCGCGCCGGGCGACGTCGGCCAGCGCCTCGGAGAGGACGGCCACCGCGTGGTCGCCGAGGGCCGCCGGGACGTCGTTGTCGATCAGGCCGTCGGTGCGGACGCTGGGGGTGAACCCGAGCTCCCGCGCCGCCTCGGCGACGGTCCGCACCACCCGGGAGCGCAGTCCGGCGCCGCTGAGGTCGTCGCGTGAGCGGAGCCCGAAGATCGTCGACCGGATGATCTTGATGGTCTCGTCCAGGTCGTCGACCGCCTGCATGACCCGCTCCGAGGCCTGCGGGTGGTCGATGAAGCGGCCGGCGCTCTGCAGCGTCATGCCGGTGGCGAAGAGCCGCTGGATGGCCAGGTCGTGCAGGTCGCGGGCGATCCGGTCGCGGTCCTGGAGCATCGCGATCTGCTCGGCCTCGCGGCGCCGGTCGGCGAGCTCCATGGCGACGGCCGCCTGGGCCGCGAAGCCCTGAAGCGGCTCGATCTCGGTCGCGTTGAACGCCGTCCGTCCGGTTTCGCGCACCAGCAGCACCACGCCGCGCACGTCGGCGACGCCGCTGCCGATGGGCAGCGCGACCGCGGGGCCCATGCCGGCCGTGCGGGGCAGCGCGGACAGCGCCTTCTCGTCCTTGGAGACGTCGTGCACCACCACCGGGTGTCCGGAGGCGAAGGCCCGGCCGATCAGGCTGTCGTCCTGGGCGAGCACCAGTCCGCGGTACTCCTCGGCGCCCTCGCCGAAGGCGAGCTCCAGCACGAGCGAGCCGGTGCCCTCCACCGGCACCGCCACCACCGCGATCTGCGCGCCGGTGACCTCGTGGGCCCGCTCGGCGATCAGCGCCAGCGCCTCGCCGCGGTCGCTGCCGGACATCAGGCTGCGGGTGATCTCCGCGCTGGCCCGCAGCAGCCGCTGGCGCAGCAGGGACTCCTCGTAGAGGCGCGCGTTCTCGATGGCCACCCCGGCCGCCACGGCCAGGGTGGACAGCACGGCGACGTCCTCCTCGTCGAAGGCCTGGCCGTTGCCCTTCTCCGTCAGGTAGAGGTTGCCGAAGACCTTGTCGCGGACCCGGATCGGGACGCCGAGGAAGCTCTCCATCGGCGGGTGGTTGGTCGGGAACCCGAAGGACTCCGGGTGGTCGGAGAGCCGCTCCAGGCGCAGCGGCTCGGGGTGCCGGACGAGCTGGCCGAGGATGCCGTGCCCGGCCGGGAAGCTGGCGATCTGCGCGATCCGGTCCTCGTCGACGCCGACCATGTAGAACGAGGAGAGCCCCTCGCCGTCGGGGGTGAGGACGCCGAGGGCGCCGTAGCGGGCGTCGACGAGGACGGTGGCGGACTCCACGACCCCGCGCAGCACCTGCTCCAGGTCGAGCTCCCGGCCCACCGAGAGCACCGCCTCGAGCAGGCTGTGGATGCGGTCCCTGGTGCCGCGGGCCGCCTGGAGACGGCCCTGGAGCTCGTCCAGCAGGTCGTCCAGCCGCAGGTGCGGCAGGCGCACCTCGCGGCGGGCCAGGTCGTCCGTGTCGTTCACCGGTGTCCTCCCGTAGACCTGCCGTTCACGCGCCGCGGCGCATATGCCAACGGTAGCGGCCGGACGGGCGCACACGGTAAGGACCGGGGCGATCCACGGCGGGACGGTGCACGCCCGGGCAGGGGCCCGGCCCTCTACCGGTGCCCGTCGCGCACCTGGGTGGCGATGACGGCCGCCTGGACCCGGCGCTCCACGCCGAGCTTGGCCAGCAGGCGCGAGATGTGGTTCTTGACCGTCTTCTCCGCGAGGAACAGCCGCTCGCCGATCTGCCGGTTGGTGAGCCCTTCGCCGATCAGGTCCAGGATCTCCCGCTCGCGTTCGGTGAGGTCCGGGAGGCGGGCGGCGGCGGGGCGGCGGGTCTCCTCGCCGCGCAGCCGGCGCATCAGCCGGGCGGTCGCCGACGGGTCGAGCAGCGAGCGCCCGGCGGCCACCGCGCGGACCGCGGCGACCAGGTCGGAGCCCTGGATCTGCTTGAGCACGTAGCCCGCCGCCCCGGCCATCACGGAGTCCAGCAGCGCCTCGTCGTCGTCGAAGGAGGTGAGCATCAGGCAGGCGAGGTCCGGCATGCGGGAGCGCAGCTCCCGGCATACGCTCACCCCGTCGCCGTCGGGCAGCCGGACGTCCAGCACGGCCACGTCCGGGCGCAGCGCGGGAGCGCGGACGAGGGCCTGGGCCACCGTGGCGGCCTCACCGACCACGGTGACGTCCGGCTCGTCGTTCAGGAGGTCGTGCACCCCGCGCCTGACCACCTCGTGGTCGTCGAGAAGAAAGACCCGGATCGGGCTCGCGGGGCCGGCCGGCCGGCTGTCCGCCATCGGTTGCTCCTTGTCGTTCGGCAGGGGGTCACTCCAACGATCATGCCTCGGTCCCGGGCCCTCGGGCCAGGGCCGAGCGGCCCTGACCGGCCCCGCGAGGGGCTCGCGCAGGGCCCGCGCAGCCCGCACGACCTACTGGGGAGCATGCCATGGTCCGTTACGTGTACGACTTCGCGGAGGGCGGCCGGGAGATGGCCGGCCTGCTGGGCGGCAAGGGGTCCAACCTGGCGGAGATGACCCGGATGGGCCTGCCGGTGCCGCCGGGTTTCGTGATCAGCACGGAGGCGTGCCGGGCGTACCTGGCGACCGGGTCCGCGCCGCGGGAGCTGGACGCGGAGGTGGCCCGTCACCTGGCCGCGGTGGAGGAGTCGGCCGGGCGGGCACTGGGCCGGCCGGACGACCCGCTGCTGCTGTCGGTGCGCTCCGGGGCCCGCTTCTCCATGCCGGGGATGATGGAGACGATCCTGAACGTCGGCCTCACCGACGCGTCGGTGCACGGTCTGGCCCGGGTGTCCGGCAGCGAGCGGTTCGCCTGGGACTCCTACCGCCGGCTGCTTCAGATGTTCGGCGCGACGGTGATGGGCGTGCCCGCGTCCCGGTTCGATGAGGCCCTGGAGGCGCTGAAGGCGCGCCGCGGCGCGCGGGACGACCTGGGGCTGGACGCGGAGGACCTGGCGGGGCTGGCCGATGTCTTCAAGGACCTGATCCGGCGGGAGACCGGCGAGGAGTTCCCGCAGGACCCGGCGGAGCAGCTGCGGCGTGCGGTCCTGGCGGTGTTCGCGTCGTGGAACGGGGAGCGGGCGCGGCTCTACCGGCGCCGCGAGCACATCCCGGACGACCTGGGCACGGCGGTCACCGTGCAGCGGATGGTGTTCGGGAACCTGGGCGCGGACTCCGGCAGCGGCGTGGCGTTCACCCGCGACCCGGCGACCGGGCGGCCGGGGATCTACGGGGACTACCTGCCGAACGCGCAGGGCGAGGACGTGGTGTCCGGCATCCGCAACACGGTGCCGCTGGCCGACCTGGAGCGGCTGGACCCCGTCTCGTACGGGCGGCTGCTGGAGATCATGGAGACCCTGGAGCGGCACTACACGGATCTGTGCGACATCGAGTTCACCGTCGAACGCGGTGAGCTGTGGATGCTGCAGACCCGGGTCGGCAAGCGGACCGCCGAGGCGGCGTTCGCCATCGCGGACGCGCTGGTGCGGGAGGGCCTGATCGACCGCCGGGAGGCCCTGGCGAGGGTGGGCGGCGAAGGGCTGGCCCGGCTGATGTTCCCCCGGTTCGACGCGGACCGCACCGGCGAGCCGCTGGCGCACGGGGTGGCCGCGTCGCCGGGCGCGGCGGTCGGCGCGGTGGTGTTCGACTCGGCGGAGGCGGCACGGCGGGCGGCGGCCGGCGAGAAGGTGGTCCTGGTCCGCCAGGAGACGAACCCGGACGACCTGCCGGGCATGGTGGCCGCGCAGGCCGTCCTGACGAGCCGGGGCGGCAAGACCAGCCACGCGGCGGTGGTGGCGCGCGGCATGGGCAAGGTGTGCGTGTGCGGGGCGGAGGAGCTGGTGGTGGACACGGCCGCCCGCCGGTTCACCGCGCCTGACGGCACGGTGGTCGAGGAGGGCCGGGTGGTCTCGGTGGACGGCTCCTCCGGCGCGGTGTACCTGGGCGAGGCGCCGCTGGTGCCCTCGGAGGTGATGCGTCACCTCGAGGGCGGCGTGGAGGGTGCGGTGCGGGGAGCCGCGGAGGAGGGCTCTCTGGTCGCCGCCGTGACGCGCGCCCTGGAGCAGGCGGACGCCGCGCGGCGGCTGGAGGTGCGGGCCAACGCGGACACCCCCGAGGACGCGGCCAGGGCCCGCCGCTTCGGCGCGCAGGGCATCGGCCTGTGCCGCACCGAGCACATGTTCCTCGGTGAGCGGCGGCAGCTGGTGGAGCAGATGATCCTGGCCCGCTCCCCCGGCGAGCGGGAGCAGGCGCTGGGCGCGCTCCTGCCGCCGCAGACGGCGGACTTCACCGGCATCCTCGAGGCGATGGACGGCCTGCCGGTCACCATCCGGCTGCTGGACCCGCCGCTGCACGAGTTCCTGCCCGACCGCGTCGAACTGTCGGTGCGCGTCGCCACCGCCGAGGCCCGCGGGGAGCGCCCCGAGCCACGCGACCTGGAGCTGCTGGCGGCCGTGGACCGCATGCACGAGGAGAACCCCATGATGGGCCTGCGCGGCGTCCGGCTGGGCCTCGCGGTGCCGGGCCTGGTGGCCATGCAGGTGCGGGCGGTGGCCTCCGCGGTGGTGGCGCGCGTCCGGGCCGGCGGCGATCCGCGCGCGGAGATCATGGTGCCGCTGGTGGGCGACGTGGAGGAGCTGCGGCTGGTGAAGGCCGAGGTGGAGCGGGTTCTGGCGGAGGTGCGCGAGCAGTCCGGCGTGACGGTGCACTGCCCGGTCGGCACGATGATCGAGCTGCCCCGCGCGGCGCTGACCGCGGGCCCGATCGCCGAGGAGGCCGCGTTCTTCTCCTTCGGCACCAACGACCTCACCCAGACCACCTGGGGCTTCTCCCGCGACGACGTGGAGGCGGAGTTCTTCCCCGCGTACATCGACCACGGCGTCTTCGCGTCCTCCCCGTTCGAGTCTCTGGACGAGGAGGGGGTGGGACGGCTGGTGCGGATCGCCGTCGAGGAGGGCCGGCAGGCGCGTCCGGCCTTGCAGATCGGGGTCTGCGGCGAGCACGGCGGCGACCCGGCGTCGGTGCACTTCTTCCACGCGGCGGGGCTCGACTACGTCTCCTGCTCGCCGTTCCGCGTCCCGGTGGCCCGGCTGGAGGCGGGCCGTGCGGCGCTGGCCGACGGGGACGGCGGGGACGGCGGCGGCCGCTGACCGGGGCCGGGTGACGGGGCCGAAGGACCCTGGCGGCACGGTGCCCCGCGCGGTTGCATGGAACGTGACCGCCCGCGCGCCCGGCGCCGGCCCGACCACTGGACTCGCCCATGCACCTCGACGATGCCACCGGGCGCACCGCGACGACGAGCGGCCGCGCCGAGCCGTCCCCCGACGCCCGGACGCGCGGCCCGGAGGCCCGCCGGGGCATTCCCCTCGACGAGGCCGAGGCGCTGCGGCTGATGGCCACCGTGTCGCTGGGCCGGCTGGTGTTCACCCGGCAGGCGCTGCCCACGGTGCGCCCGGTGAGCCACCTGCTGGACGACGGGGACATCGTCATCCGCACCCCGGACGCCGCCGCGCTGCTCTCGCACGGCCTCCCGGACGTGCGGCGTGGCGTGGTGGTGGCGTACGAGGCGGGCTCCATCGACCCGCGCACCCACCTGGGCTGGAGCGTCTCGGTCACCGGCTACGCGATGCCGGTGGAGGACGGGGCGGACCTGGAGCGCTACCGCTCCCTGCTGCGTCCGCTGGGCCCGCCGCACGCCGACCGTCCGGTGCGGATCCGTCCCGAGCTGGTCAGCGGCGTGCTGCTGGTGCGTGAGGACGGCGGCGCCGACTGACGGCGGCGAGGGCCGCAACGTCGTCGCAACCTCCGGTGCGCTGTGCTGGCCGCATGGACGACGACACCCCGCCCGTGGAGCTCACCGCCGAGGCGGCCCGCCTGGTGCGGCGACTGAGCGAGCTGCACGGTCCCCTGATGTTCCACCAGTCCGGCGGCTGCTGCGACGGCAGCGCCCCCATGTGCTACCCGGAGGGCGAGTTCCGCACCGGCGCCTCCGACGTCCGCCTCGCCGAGCTGCGCGTCGAGGGCGTCGAGCGGCCGGTGGGCTTCTGGATGTCGCGCGCCCAGTACGAGGTGTGGCGGCACACCCGGCTGATCGTGGACGTGGTCCCCGGCCGGGGCAGCGGCTTCTCCCTGGAGGCGCCGGAGGGCGTCCGCTTCCTGATCCGCTCCCGGCTGCTGCCGTCCGGCCCGTAGGGCGGGGGTCAGGGGTTGAGGCTGCTCATGATCTCCGTCGTGGCGGAGAGTCCGTTGTGGATGGTGGGGGCCATGCTGGTGCCGGCCAGGCAGAAGCCGAGCAGCACGCAGATCGTGGCGTGCGAGAGTTTGAGCGATCCGCAGCGCAGCAGGATGGTGGCCAGGATCAGCAGCAGGACCACCACAGAGATGGAAATGGCCATCAGGAATCTCCTCCACCGCACGCCCGGTTCACGGCTTTCGGCCGCAAGTGTGGCGCAGTGGGAGGAACGCCCGAGCGGTTGACGTGTCCGCCGAACGTGTGGTGTTCCGGTGGGCGGGAGGCGGCGGGGCGGGCGTACGGCCCGCCGCCTCCCGAGGCGCTCTAGCCCAACGGGGCGCGCAGGTCGACCAGTTCGGCCAGCCGCTCCTTGTGCCGGCCGGCCGTGCCGTAGGCGAGGGAGTCGGCCTTGGCCCGCTTGAGGTGGAGGTGGGTCGGGTGCTCCCAGGTCATGCCGATGCCGCCGTGCAGCTGCACCGCCTCCTCGGTCGCGTGGACGGCGACCCTGCTCGCGAACACCTGGGCGACCGCGACGGTCGTCGGCGCGTCCTCGCTGCCGGTGGCCAGCGCGTCGGCGGCGGCCCGCGCGACGGCGCGGAGGTTGACGACGTCCAGCCAGATCTTCGCCAGCCGGTGCTTGAGCGCCTGGAAGCCGCCGACCGGGCGGTTGAACTGCTTGCGTTCCTTGAGGTAGCCGACCGTCTCGGTCAACACCTGCTCCGCGACGCCCAGTTGTTCGGATGCCAGCAGTCCGGCGCCGGCCCGCAGGGCGCGCTCGACGGCCTCGGCGGCGTCGTCGGCGACCTTGCGCGCGGGCGCCCCGTCGAGGGTGACGGCGGCCACCGGGCGGGTGAGGTCGAAGGAGACCCGCGGGTCGACGGTGACCCCGTCGGCCGTCGTGTCCACGGCGTACAGGGCGCCGTCCGCGCCGGGAACCAGCAGCACGTCGGCGGCCTGGGCGTCGGCGACGCCGGTGAACTCGCCGTGCAGCGTGCCGTTGTCCACCCGGGCGGTGGGCACGGCGGCGCCGGGCGCGGTGTTCAGCGCGACCGCGAGGACGCCGACGGTCCGGCCGGAGGCGAGGGCGGCGAGCAGCCGGTCGGCCTCCTCGCCGGATCCGGCCAGCAGCGCCTCGGTGGCAACGACGGCGCTGGTCAGGTACGGCACCGGCGCGACGGCGCGGCCCAGTTCCTCCAGCACCACCGCGGCCTCGCGGTGGCTCGCGCCCTGCCCGCCGCGCTCCTCGGGGACCAGCAGGCCGGCCAGCCCCATGTCCTCGGTGAGGCTCTTCCACAGCGTCCGGTCGTGCGGCTCGCCCGACTCCGTGCGGGCGATCACGGAGGCGGCGTCGCACCGGTCGGCGAGCAGGTCGCGGACGGCGGCGCGCAGGTCCTCCTCCTCCTGCGAGTAGAGCAGGTCGGGGGTGGTGGCGGGGGCGCTCATCGGGCCAGGTCCTTCCAGGCGACGTCCTTGTCGGTGCGCGGCTCGGCAGGCAGGCCCAGCACGCGCTCGGCGACGATGTTCAGCAGGACCTCGCTGGTCCCGCCCTCGATGCTGTTGCCCTTGGAGCGCAGGTAGCGGTAGCCGGCGTCGCGGCCGGTGAAGTCGACCTGCTCGGGGCGGACCATCGTCCAGTCCTCGTACAACAGGCCCTCTTCGCCGAGGAGTTCGACCTCGAGTCCGCTGATCTGCTGGTTGAGGCGGGCGAAGGACAGCTTCATCCCGGCGCCCTCGGGGCCGGGCTGTCCGGCGACCAGCTGCTGCCGCAGCCGGGCGCCCGTGAGGCGGGCGGCCTCGGCCTCGACCCACAGGTCGAGCAGCCGCTGGTGGAGGTCGTGGGTGCGCAGCTCGGGGCGGTCGCGCCAGGTGGCGGCGACCTTGCCGATCATGCCGCCCTCGCGCGGGATCGGGGAGCCGCCGATGGCGACGCGCTCGTTGTTGAGGGTGGTCTGGGCGACCCGCCAGCCGTCGCCGACCTCGCCGAGGCGGCGGTCGTCGGGGATGCGGACGTCGCTGATGAAGACCTCGTTGAACTCGGCCTCGCCGGTGATCTGCCGCAGCGGGCGGACGTCGACGCCGGGGTCGGTCATGTCGCAGACGAAGTAGGTGATGCCGCGGTGCTTGGGCACGTCCGGGTCGGTGCGGGCGATCAGGATGGCCCAGCGGGCGACGTGGGCGCTGGAGGTCCACACCTTCTGCCCGTTGACCACCCACGTGTCGCCGTCCCTCACCGCGCGGGTGCCGAGGGCGGCCAGGTCGGAGCCGGCGCCGGGCTCGCTGAAGAGCTGGCACCAGACCTCCTCGCCGAGCCACAGCGGGCGCAGGAAGCGCTGCTTCTGCTCCTCGGTGCCGTACTGGAGGATGGTCGGCGCGGCCATGCCGAGGCCGATGCCGATGCGGCGCGGGTCGTTGTCCGGGGCGCCGGCCGCGGCGAGTTCGGCGTCCACCACGGACTGCAGGGTGCGGGGCAGGCCGAGGCCGCCGAGGCCCTCGGGGTAATGGACCCAGGCCAGACCCGCGTCGAAGCGGGCCTCCAGGAAGGCCTGGCGGTCGGTGGTGGCGGGCGGGTGCGCGGCCAGGAGGTCCTGGGTGCGGCGGCGCAGGTCCATCGCGTCGGTCATGCGGCGGCTCCGTTCTCCAGCGAGGGGACCACCACGACACGGCCGGTGGTGGCGCCTTCCCAGACCCGCTGCACGGCGTCGGCGGCGCCGCTCAGCGGCACCCGCTCGCTCACCAGCGGCCTGACGGCGCCCTTCGCGGCCAGCTCGGTGAGCTGCTCGTGGCAGTGCTGGACCAGCTTGGGGTTCTTGGTGTTGTACAGGCCCCAGTGCAGGCCGAGGATCGCGTAGTTCTTCACCAGCGCGTGGTTGAGGGCGGCGCTGGGGATGGTGCCGCTGGCGAAGCCGATCACCACGATGCGGCCCTCGAAGGCGACCACCTTGGTGGACTGCCGGAACGCCTCGCCGCCGACCGGGTCGTAGATCACGTCGGCGCCGCGGCCGCCGGTGGCCTCCTTGACGGCGGCGACGACGTCCTGGCTCTTGCGGTCGATCACGACGTCGCAGCCGAGCGAGCGGGCGACGGCGGCCTTCTCCGCGCCTCCGACCACGCCGATGACGGTGGCGCCGGCGGCCTTGCCGAGCTGGACGGCGGCGCTGCCGACGCCGCCCGCCGCGGCGTGCACCAGGAGGGTCTCGCCGGCCTGGAGGGCGGCGCGGCGGTGGAGGGCGAACCAGCTGGTCTGGTAGCCGATGTGCAGGGCGGCGGCCTCGGCGTCGTCCAGCGCCTCGGGGGCGGGCAGCAGGGCGCGGGAGTCCGCGAGGGCGTACTCGGCGAAGCCGCCGTGGGGCAGGACGGGGGTGGCGAGGACGCGGCGGCCGTCCTCGGTCTCGCCGCAGATCTCCACGCCGGGGGTGAACGGCATGGGGGGCTTCACCTGGTACTCGCCGCGGCACATCAGGCCGTCCGGGAAGTTGACGTTGGCCGCGCGCACCTTGAGGAGGACCTGGCCCTCGCCGGGCTCGGGCGGATCGGTCTCCACGGGGCGCATCACCTCACGGGGTGCGCCGTTCTCGTGCACGTGCCATGCCTGCATGGTGGGCCTCCCACGGCTGCCGGTGTCCTTGGCCGACGTCGGCGTCGCCGGCGTCGCTGTCGTCCCCGGCGCATACTAAGCGGTCGCTTGCCGCCAGGGAACCCTTGGCGCCGTGAACCACCCCGGCGGGCGGCGCCGACCCGCTCCGGGGGCTGCCGGGGCCACCTCCGCGGACGGCCGGGCGACCGGCGGCGGCACGCTCTGCGGCCCCGAGGGCCGCCCTGGAGCCGCGGCGGAGCACCCTGGGGGCGACGGCGGCCCGTCGGTCGCCGCCCCGGGGTGCGTGTCAGCGCCGGGATGAGGCCGCCCGCGCTGGGAACCTGGACGGCATGTTGCTGGTGCGTGTTGCCGCCGTGTCCCGCGAGGTCGCCGCCACCTCCTCGCGGTCCCGCAAGAAGGCCCTGCTGGCCGAGCTGTTCCGCGAGGCCGGGCCCGAGGACGTGCCCGTGGTGATCCCGTACCTGGCGGGACGGCTCCCCCAGGGGCGGCTGGGCGTCGGCTGGAAGACCCTCGGCGCACCGGTGTCCCCGGCGTCCGCCCCTTCGCTCACCGTGCTGGAGACCGACCGCGAGCTGACCGCGCTGAAGGCCGTCGGCGGGCCCGGATCGCAGGCCGAGCGCCTGCGGCTGGTGACCTCCCTGATGTCCCGCGCCACCGAGGAGGAGCAGGCGTTCCTGATCGCCCTGCTCACCGGCGAGGTCCGCCAGGGCGCCCTGGACGCCGCCGCCGCCGATGGCCTCGCCGAGGCCTCCGGGGCCCCGCCGGAGGACGTGCGCAGGGCGGTGATGCTGGCCGGCGGGCTCGCCCCGGTCGCCGAGGCGCTGCTGGCCGACGGGCCGCCCGCGCTGGAGCGCTTCCGTCTGACCGTGGGCAGCCCGGTGCTGCCGATGCTGGCGCAGAGCGCGCCCACGGCCTCCGACGCGGTCGTCCGGCTCGGCGGCGCGGCGGCGGTCGAGGAGAAGCTGGACGGCATCCGCGTCCAGGTGCACCGCGACGGCGACGAGATCCACGTCTTCACCCGCACCCTGGACGAGATCACCGACCGGCTCCCCGAGGTGGTCGCCGCAGCCCGCGAGCTGCGGGGCGAGCGCCTGATCCTGGACGGCGAGGTGATCGCGCTGGACGAGCGGGGGCGTCCCCGGCCCTTCCAGGAGACCGCCGGCCGCATCGGCTCGCGCACCGACGTGACCTCGGCCGCCCGGGCGGTGCCGGTCTCCCCCGTCTTCTTCGACGTCCTGCACGCCGACGGCCGCGACCTGATGGACCTGCCGTTCGCGGAGCGGCACGCCGAGCTGGCCCGCCTGGCGCCCGAGCCCCGGCGGGTGCGGCGCGCCGTGGTGCGCGGACCCGAGGACGCCGCGACGGCGGAGGACTTCCTCGCCGCGACGCTGGCGCGGGGCCACGAGGGCGTGGTGGTGAAGTCGCTGGACACCCCGTACAGCGCGGGCCGCCGTGGCGCGGGCTGGCTGAAGGTGAAGCCGGTGCACACCCTGGACCTGGTGGTGCTGGCCGCGGAGTGGGGCAGCGGGCGGCGCTCCGGAAAGCTGTCCAACCTGCACCTGGGCGCCCGCACCGCGGACGGCGGCTTCGCGATGCTCGGCAAGACCTTCAAGGGCATGACCGACGAGCTGCTGCGGTGGCAGACCGAGCGGTTCCAGGAGCTGGCCGTGGAGCAGCACTCGTGGGGCGTCACGGTCCGTCCCGAGCTGGTGGTGGAGATCGCCTACGACGGCCTGCAGCGTTCCTCCCGCTACCCGGCCGGCGTCACCCTGCGCTTCGCCCGGGTGCTGCGCTACCGGGAGGACAAGAGTGCCGCCGAGGCGGACACCGTGCAGACGCTGCTCGCCGCGCACCCCGGGGTGACCCGGTGAGCCGTGGTCACCGCAGCGCGGGCCTGCTGCTGCACCGGCGCACGGCCGGCGGCGAGGTGGAGGTGCTGCTCGGCCACATGGGCGGCCCCTTCTTCGCCCGCCGCGAGGCGGGCGCCTGGACGATCCCGAAGGGCGAGTACGAGGCGGACGAGGAGCCCCTCGCGGCGGCGCGCCGCGAGTTCCGCGAGGAGCTGGGGCTGGAGCCGCCGGACGGCCCCGCCGTGCCGCTCGGCGAGGTGCGGCAGGCCGGCGGCAAGACGGTCACCGTCTGGGCCGTCGAGGCGGACCTCGACCCGGACGCGGTCACCCCGGGCACCTTCGAGATGGAGTGGCCCCGCGGATCGGGCCGCCTCCAGCTCTTCCCCGAGCTGGACCGGGTCGCCTGGCTGCCGGTCGGGCGGGCCGCCGAGGTGGTCGTGAAGGCACAGGCCGAGTTTCTCCGCCGTCTCGCTGAGCACTCGGCGTCCGGTGGACCACCTGCGGGAGAACCGCACAGCGAGTGAGGAGTTGGTCGGGCATGCCCATCGCCACCGTGAATCCGGCGACCGGTGAGACGGTCCGGACGTTCGACGCCGTCGGGCCGGACGAGATCGAGCGCAGGCTCGCCGCCGCCGACGCGGCGTTCCGCGACCACCGGACCACGTCCTTCGCGGAGCGCTCCAGGCTGCTGCACCGGGCCGCGGACCTGCTGGAGAAGGAGAGCGAGGAGATCGCCCGGACGGTCACCACCGAGATGGGCAAGCCGATCACCCAGTCCCGCGCGGAGGCCGCCAAGTGCGTCAAGGCGATGCGCTGGTACGCCGACCGCGCGGAGGCCCTGCTGGCCGACGAGCACCCCGACCCGGCGGACGTCGCGGACTCCGGCGGCTCCCGGGCGGTGGTGCGCTACCGCCCCGTCGGCCCGGTGCTGGCGGTGATGCCGTGGAACTTCCCGCTCTGGCAGGTGGTGCGGTTCGCCGCGCCCGCGCTGATGGCCGGGAACGTGGGGCTGCTCAAGCACGCCTCGAACGTCCCGCAGACCGCCCTCTACCTGGACGGACTGTTCCGCCGGGCCGGCTTTCCCGAGGGCCGTTTCCAGACCCTGCTGGTGGGGTCGGCCGAGGTGGAGAAGATCGTGCGCGACCCGCGGGTGCGGGCCGCCACCCTCACCGGCAGTGAACCCGCCGGGCGGGCGGTGGCCGCGGCGGCGGGCGACGAGATCAAGCACACGGTCCTGGAACTGGGCGGCAGCGACCCGTACGTGGTGATGCCCTCCGCGGACGTCGCCCGGGCCGCCGAGGTCGCCGTCACCGCGCGCAACCAGAACGCGGGGCAGTCGTGCATCGCCGCCAAGCGGTTCATCGTGCACACCGACGTCTACGACGCCTTCGCCGAGCGGTTCACCGCCGGCGTACGGGCGCTGAAGGTCGGCGACCCGACGGACGAGTCCACCGACGTCGGCCCGCTCTCCTCCGAGCAGGGCCGGGCCGATCTGGAGGAGCTGGTCGACGACGCGGTGGCCCGGGGCGCCGAGGTGCTCTGCGGGGGCCGCCGTCCGGACGGACCGGGCTGGTTCTACGAGCCGACGGTGCTGGCCGGCATCACCCCGCAGATGCGGGTCCACCGCGAGGAGACGTTCGGCCCGGTCGCCACGCTGTACCGGGCCGGAGACCTGGAGGAAGCGGTGGCGATCGCCAACGACACGTCGTTCGGGCTGAGTTCCAACGTGTGGACCGACGACGAGGCGGAGGTCGAGCGGTTCGCCCGCGACCTGGAGGCGGGCGGCGTCTACGTCAACGGCATGACGGCCTCCCACCCGGCCTTCCCGTTCGGCGGAGTGAAGCGTTCCGGATACGGACGGGAGCTTTCCGGCCATGGCATCCGGGAGTTCTGCAACATCACGACCGTATGGCACGGAGCGTGACCCTTACGGGTCTACCATCCCCTTTGTGAACCGCGAAGTTACTCTCCCCCTGATCGTCGACAACGGCGGCACGTTGCAGGTGGCGGCCGCCGACGTCAGCAAGTTGCTGCGGGCGGTCGGCGGGCGGTGGGTGCGGCTGGTCGAGGACGGTCGTGACGACCTGGACGAGGACACGGTGGCGACGTTGGCCATCGAACTCGCGAAGCTCGCCGACCGGATCGACGTGGCCTGCATCGCCCACAGCAGCGACCGCCCCTGACCGATCCGCCCTCCCTCTCCTCTCCCCCTCACCTCTCGAGCAGCGCGTCCCAGAACCCGGCTTCGTAGGACCGCAGCAGGCGGCCGTGCCGACGCACGGCCGCCTCGTCGATCCGGCCTGCGTCGACCCACTCCTGGACGGCCGCCACCACCGACTCCTCGTACGCGGGCGCCGGCTCGGCGAACAGGTCGAAGAAGGCGCAGGCCGCGTCGTCCAGCCCGTAGTGCTCCCGCAGACCGCGGGCGATACGCGAGCAATAACCGCCCCACGCCGAGAAGTTGGCGGCGAGCGCCAGCACGGTGCCGGCCGGGGCGGCGTTGATCGCCAGCCAGGCCACGAACGCGGGGTACGCCTGGCAGCCGGCCCGCAGCTCGTACGTCTCCTCCGCCGGCGCGTCGGGAGTGTGCCGACCGGGTTCCTGGCCGGCCGGTCCGCCACCGGGCCTCTGCTCAGTTGGCACCTCGTCGCCGGGCCGCTGCTCGGCCGGTACCCGGTCGCCGCGCCTCTGCTCGGCCGGTACCCAGTCGCCGGGACCGGGGCCGCCGGACTCCTGGCCGCCGGGCGTTCGACCGCCGGCTCCCTGGCCGTCGGCCGTACCACCGCCGGGCCTCTGCCTGGCAGTCCCCTCGGTGGGCCCCCGGCGGCCGGGCGCCCGGCCGCTGCCGGGACCGCGCCCGTCCGGTCCCCCTGGCCGGGCGGCGTCGTGCCCGTCCGTGGCGGCCCCCGTGCCGCCCGTTTCCCCGGGCAGGGCGGCGCGCGCGGACACGTCCGCGTCACCCACGTCACCCGCGTCACCCGCGGCGTCGGGCGCGGGCACGGATCGGTCCCCGCCCCCGGACCTGTGCGCGTCCCCGCGCCCGCCCCCGCCCGGGGGGTCCGGGAGGGCGTCGACCGCGCGGGCGAAGGCGTCGAGACGGAGCGCCGCCTCCTCCTCCCCGCGGGCCAGTTCCGCGTAGTAGGCCGCGCACCGCGGCATGGCTGCGGCGCGCTCCGCGAGCCGCAGGAAGGCCCGCCGGTCCGCCGCGACCACCGCCCGTTCCTCCGCCGCCAGCGCCCGCAGCAGCGCCGGTGCGGCCTCGCCGCTCTCGATCAGCGGCACCACCCGGTTGGCCCCCGGGTCGGGGGCGAACTCCGCCCTGGCCCGTCGCAGCACTTCACCGGCGTCGACGCGCCCCATGTCGGCCTCCCGTCCTCGCTCCTGACGTCACCCTTCCCCGGTTGGACCACTTCCGCGCGATATCCGCGGGCGGCGGGGTGAGGCTGGGGGATGCACCGACCCATCCCCACGAAAGCAGGTGCGGCACATGGCCACGCTGTGCAAACCCTCGGTGTCCGTGCCCGAGCATGTGATCACCATGGAGGAGACGCTGGAGCTGGCGCGCTCCCGTCACCACGACCACCCGCAACTCCCCCTCGCCCTGCGGCTGATCGAGAACACCGGGGTCCGCACCCGGCGCATCGTGCAGCCCATCGAGGAGACCCTGAAGCACCCCGGCTTCGAGGACCGCAACAAGATCTACGAGGCCGAGGCCAAGGCCCGCGTCCCCGCCGTGGTGCGGGAGGCGCTGGACCACGCCGAGGTCCTGCCGAGCGACATCGACGTCATCATCTACGTCTCCTGCACGGGCTTCATGATGCCGTCGATGACCGCCTGGCTGATCAACGAGATGGGCTTCCCCTCCACGACGCGGCAGATACCGATCGCGCAGCTCGGTTGTGCGGCCGGCGGAGCCGCCGTGAACCGGGCACACGACTTCTGCACCGCCTACCCGGAGGCCAACGCGCTGATCGTGGCGTGCGAGTTCTGCTCGCTCTGCTACCAGCCCACCGACCTGGGCGTCGGCTCGCTGCTGTCCAACGGTCTGTTCGGCGACGGCATCGCCGCCGCCGTGGTCCGCGGACAGGGCGGCACCGGCATGCGGCTGGAGCGCAACAGCTCGTACCTGATCCCCAAGACCACGGACTGGATCTCGTACGACGTCCGGGCGACCGGGTTCCACTTCCTGCTGGACAAGCGGGTGCCAGGGACCATGGAGCCACTCGCCCCCGCCCTGCACGACCTGGCCCGCGCCCACTCGTGGAACGCCTCCGAGCTGGACTTCTACATCATCCACGCCGGCGGGCCGCGCATCCTCGACGACCTGACCAAGTACCTGCGTGTCGAGCCGCACGCCTTCCGGTTCAGCCGTGCGACGCTGACCGAGTACGGCAACATCGCCAGCGCCGTCGTGCTGGACGCCCTGCGCCGCCTGTTCGAGGAGGGCGGTGTCGAGGACGGGGCGCGCGGCATGCTCGCCGGCTTCGGACCGGGTATCACCGCCGAGATGTCGGTGGGCACCTGGCAGGTCGACGGCGGCGACCGGGCGCGCCGGACGACGGCCCGTGCGGTGCGGGCCCCGGCATGACCGGCGGCCCCGACCACCGCCCTGTTCGCGGACGGAGACGACACCCGAGATGACCTCCACCACCGACGAGGCCACCCCCTCCGCCATGCCCCCGGTGCGGGACTGGCCGGCGATCGACCTGCACGGCGCCGATTTCGACCCGGTCCTCACGGAGCTGATGCGCGAGGGCCCGGTCACCCGCATCTCCCTGCCCAACGGCGAGGGCTGGGCCTGGCTGGTCACCCGCTACGACGACGTCCGCGCGGTGACCAACGATCCCCGGTTCAGCCGGGCCGAGGTGATGGGCCGCCCGGTCACCCGGCTGGCCCCGCACTTCATCCCCGGTTCGGACGCGATCGGCTTCCTCGATCCGCCCGACCACACCCGTCTGCGCCGCTCGGTGGCCGCGGCCTTCACCGCGCGCGGCGTAGAGCGGGTGCGGGAGCGGTCGCGGCGGATGCTGGACGAGCTGGTCGACGACCTGCTCGCCAAGGGGCCGCCCGCCGACCTCACCGAGGCGGTGCTCAGTCCCTTCCCCATCGCCGTGGTCTGCGAGCTGATGGGCGTCCCGGCCTCGGACCGCGGCCTGATGCACGACTGGACCCAGCGGATCCTCTCCCAGTCGCACGGCGCCGAGGTCAGCACGAAGGCGCGCGAGGACATGTCCGCCTACTTCACCCGGCTGGTCGAGGAGCGGCGCGGCTCCGACGGTGAGGACGTCACGTCCCTGCTGGGCGCCGCCGTCGGCCGCGGCGAGATCACCGTCCGCGAGGCGGTGGGCCTTGCGGTCCTGGTGCAGATCGGCGGCGAGGCCGTCACCAACAACAGCGGGCAGATGTTCTACCTGCTGATGACCCGCCCCGAGCTGGCCGAGCGGATGCGGGCCGAGCCCGGCATCCGGGCGAAGGCCGTCGAGGAGCTGCTCCGCTACATCCCGCACCGCAACGCGGTGGGGCTGTCGCGGATCGCCACCGAGGACGTCGAGATCCGCGGCGTGCGGATCCGCGCGGGCGACGTGGTGTACAACTCCTACCTCTCGGCCAACCGCGACCCCGAGGTCTTCCCGGACCCCGACCGGATCGACCTGGACCGCAGTCCCAACCCGCACGTCGCCTTCGGATTCGGCCCGCACTACTGCGTGGGCGGCATGCTGGCGAGGCTCGAGTCCCAGCTCCTGGTGGACGCCCTGCTGGACCGTATGCCGGGGCTGCGGCTGGCGGTGCCGCCCGAGCAGGTGCCGTTCCGCAAGGGCGCCCTGATCCGCGGGCCCGAGGCCCTTCCGGTCACGTGGTGAGCGGCCGATGTCCATGACGGAGGGCCTGCTGGTGCCGCCCGGCCACGGCCGCACGGTGGCCACCCCGGCCCAGCACGTGACGTTCAAGGTCACCGGGGCCCACTCGCGGACCGCCTCCAGCTTCGAGGTGGTCGTCCCGCCCGGCTTCGACGTGGGCGCGCACGTCCACACCCGCAGCGAGGAGCTGTTCTACGTGCTGGAGGGCGAGCTGGACGTCCTCGCCTTCGAGCCGCGGGTGCGGACGCCCGACAACTGGCGCCGCTGGGAGTCCCTTTCCGGCAGCCGGGTCGTACGGGCCGGCCCCGGCACCGTCATCGCCGTCCCGCCAGGCTGCCCGCACGCCTTCGCCAA
Organism: Streptomyces sp. NPDC002734; assembly: GCF_040295685.1. Classification (NCBI taxonomy): domain Bacteria; kingdom Bacillati; phylum Actinomycetota; class Actinomycetes; order Kitasatosporales; family Streptomycetaceae; genus Streptomyces; species Streptomyces sp. NPDC002734. Next base: position 173,489 of record NZ_JBEOVU010000010.1, on the reverse strand, counting down.
CCCGACCGACACCCCGGCCCGGATGTTCTTCCAGGCCTCGCCTCCACCGGACCACGAGCGGTACTTCGAGGAGCTGCTGGAGATCCTCGCCGCCGGAGGTTCACCGGACGAGGCCGCGATCGAGGCCCTGCGGGCCCGCTACGACATCCAGCAGCTCACCCCGCTCCGCCACGGCGGCTACGTCCCGGCGCCCGAACCGGCGCCGTGACACCCGAGGGGGCGCGGGAACACCCCGCGCCCCCTCGGCGCTCCGTGGACGCGGGGGCGCGTCGGACGGCACGGGCCCACACGGGCCTGTCGACGCCCCACCGATACGATCATGCTCATGACGGCATCGGAACCGACCATTCTCGCGACCTCCGGCGGACACCGGGCCGGGGGCCGGGCCAGAGTGATGTTCGATGCCCTCGTGCACCACGCGGTCGACCTGTCCGGGGTGCACGGCCGACGTCCGCGCATCATGTACGTCGGTACCGCCATCGGGGACGCCGAGCACTTCACGGCCCGTATGACCGAGGCCGCCCGGGTGGCGGGTTTCGACCTGACCCCGTTGCACCTGTTCCCGATGCCCAATGTCGAGGACGTCGAAGGCTCGGTACTCGACCACGACGTCGTCTGGGTCATGGGCGGCTCGGTGGTCAATCTACTGGCGGTGTGGAGAGCGCACGGACTCGACCACATCATGCGCCGCGCCTGGCAGGAGGGCGTCGTGCTCAGCGGGGTCAGCGCCGGCTCCCTCTGCTGGTTCCGGGGAGGTGCCACCGATTCGTTCGGGCCGGAACTGCGCCCCGTCACGGACTCCCTCGGCTTCCTGCCCTACGGCAACGGCGTCCATTACGACTCCGACGAGGGCCGTCGCCCCCTGATTCACCGGATGACGGCGGACGGCGCTTTCCCTGCCGCGCACTGCACGGACGACGGCGTCGGCCTGGTGTACCGGGGAACGGAACTGGTCGAGGCGGTGACGGAGACCACGGGAAAGGGCGCCTACATCGTCAGGCGTGACGGCGGCGAGGTCACGGAGGAACGTGTCGAACCTCGTCTGCTGCCCTCGCCCCGGAAGTGATCCGCCCTCGCCCGCCCCCACCGAAGCCGGAAGCCAACCGTGGCGCAGCAAGTGACAACCCCCGGCGCCCCCTTCCTTGACCGCGATCGGGATCGTCGCCTGCCCCGTGGCCACGGCGACGGTGGAGACGACGGCGGAGAGTGTGATCGCGGAGCCGTGGACCGGGGCGCTGTCCGTGTCGAGGCAAGCCGTTGACGGGTGGTAGCACCCCGACATCGACGGTCTGGTGGCGTGCAGTGCCGCCTTGTTCGCCGAGGACGCGGGGACCCGTGATCCGAGTGTCGACGCCGACTGGCCCCGCGAACACGGACGGCAACGGTTCACCGCCGGAATCGACGATCCGGACCGGCTGCTGCTCGTCGCCGACCGGGGCGGCGAGGTGGTCGGTCATCTCACCGGTGTGGTGGCCGAAGGGACGGCAATGAGGCCGGTCAGAGTCGCGTCGCTGGTGAGCACGTACGGACGGCCCGATCATCGCCGGGAGCGGATCGGTGGGCTTCTGATCGCTGGGTTCACGGCCTGGGTGAAGGAGAAGGACGCGGCACTGGCTGAAGTGACGACGTACTCGAGCAACACCGAGGCCATCCGCTTCTACCAGCGCGGTGGCTTCACCCCCAAGGCGGTGACCCTGGAAGTTGTTCTGTAGGTGTGCGTGCCTCCCGGTGTCGTCCCCTTCCGCGGCTGGGCGGTGAGCGCAGAGGGTGCCGGCAGGATCCGCAGGGGGCGAGCCGTCTCCTACGCCGAGGGACGGGGCCAAGCCACGCGCAGCTTGCGCGCGAAGCGGTGCATGTGGGGGTCGAGGCCTTCGGCCGGCTCGGTCGACAGCTCGTCGAGCGTCAGCCATCGGACGCCGTCGAACTCGCGGGGGTCCGGTCGCAGCCGTTGGTCGGTGCGCGCCACGTCGATCACGTGCCACAGGCTCACGTCCGTGTGCCTGCGCACCGTGGCGCCCTGGGTCTCGGTGACCGTGACGAAGAGCGGCTCGGTGCCGAGCCAGGGCGGCGCGACCGCGGGGATGCCGAGTTCCTCGACGCATTCCCGCTGCACCGTCCGCCACGGCGACTCCCCCGCCTCGCAGTGGCCCCCGGGCGGCAGCATGAGGCCGGACTTGCGATGGGCCGTCAGCAACAGGGAAGCCGCGGCAGCGTCGAAAGGGACGAAGTAGGAGACGAGGTGCATGGGCGGCTGGTCCGGCGGCACGAGGCGGTACAGCTCGGCGCCGGAGTCGATCCAGTCGGTCACGACGGCCCGGTGCCGCGCCTCCAGGGTGTCGGCGGGGTCGATGGCAGCCACGACTCGGGCGATCTCCTGGCGAACTGTCGTCACGGGTCCGGACCCTACCGAGCGACTCCGACAATGACCCTCCGCAGGAGGGTGGGCCGTGCCACCGCGGACCCCGCAACCTGCCGAGGCGGCCCTTCCCTCACCGGGTGGGGCTCCTCGGTGGGAGCGCTCCTCGCGTCACCACGCCTGCGGGGATCCGGACCGCCTGGGCCGTCACCTTCCCGGCCGTCCCGCTCGCGAAGAGCGTGGACTGCTCGATGGCGGTGTCGCCGGCGGCCGAAATCCTCTTGTACGTCCCGGGCGTCCGGGGCGACGATCACCGCTGTGACGTCGCAACTCCGCAGCCGCCGACCGCACACCTTGCCGCCCGCAGAGGATCACGATCTTGAAGTACAGCATTCGCGCGTACTCACCGGCTGACGAGACGTCCTGGCTCCGCTGCCGGGTGCTCGCCTTCCTGGACACCTCGTTCTACGACTCCGTCGTCCGGACCAAGCCCGCCGTCGCGGCACCCGGCCTGGAACTCGTCGCAGTCGATGCGACCGGCTCGGTGGTCGCCGTCATGGACACCGGCATCGAGGGTGAGCTGGCGACAGTCGACACCGTCGCGGTCCACCCCGACCACCGACGCCAAGGGCTGGGACGGCAGTTGCTGGAACGGACCCTCGCCTGGGCCCGCTCCGCAGGAGCGACGACGATGGACGCCTGGACGCGGGACGACGCGGACACCTTGGCCTGGTACCACGCCATGGGCTTCGACGAGAGCGACCACTACCTGCACGTGTACGCGTTCCACTACACCGACCCGGCCGAACCGGTCCGCGCGATCGCGGAACCCCGGCCGGGCCTGAAGCCCATGCTGGTCTTCGGACACGCCCCGCTCGAGGACGAGGAGCGGCTGAGGCGCGAGTTCGCACGCGTGCACGTCGACCGCCGTTTCAGCATGCCGATCTGACCGCGCACCCGGGGCAACCCACCCGCCCGCCGAGGAGCCCCCTTCCGGTCGTGGAAGGGGGCTCCTCGGCGGGCGTGGTGTTCGTGCGTCCTGCCGCGGCGATCGCTAGCGGATGTGGACGCCCGAGATGGTGCGGGCGATGACGAGGCGCTGGATCTCGCTGGTGCCCTCGAAGATGGTGTAGATGGCGGCGTCGCGGTGCATGCGCTCCACCGGGTACTCGCGGGTGAAGCCGTTGCCGCCGAGGATCTGGACCGCCTGGGCGGTGACCTTCTTGGCCGTCTCGCTCGCGAAGAGCTTGGACTGGGAGCCCTCGGCGCCGTTGAACGGCTTGCCGTTGACCGCCATCCAGGAGGCGCGCCACACCAGCAGGCGCGCGGCGTCGACGCTGGTGCGCATGTCGGCCAGCTGGAAGGCCACGCCCTGGTTGTCGATGACCGGGCGGCCGAACTGGACGCGGGTCTTGGCGTACTCCAGCGCGTAGTCGTAGGCGGCGCGGGCGGTGCCGACGGCCATCGCGCCGACCACCGGGCGGGAGGCCTCGAAGGTGGCCATGGCGGCGTTCTTCACGCGCTCGCCGCCCGCCTTCTTCGCCTTCTCACGGGAGCGGGCCAGACGCTCGTCCAGCTTCTCCTTGCCGCCGAGCAGGCAGGAGCCGGGGACCCGCACGTTGTCGAGGATGACCTCGGCGGTGTGCGAGGCGCGGATGCCGTGCTTCTGGAACTTCTGGCCCTGGGAGAGGCCTTCGGTGTTCGGCGGGATGATGAAGGAGGCGTGGCCCTTGGAGCCGAGCTCGGGGTCGACGACGGCGACCACGACGTGGACGTTGGCGATGCCGCCGTTGGTCGCCCAGGTCTTGGTGCCGTTGATCACCCACTCGTCCTTGGCCTCGTCGTAGACGGCACGGGTGCGCATGGCGGCCACGTCGGAGCCGGCGTCGGGCTCGGAGGAGCAGAAGGCGGCCACCTTCACGTCGTCCGGCGTGCCGTACATCTGGGGGATCCAGGTGCCGATCTGCTCGTTGGTGCCGTTGGCCAGAACACCTACGGCGGCGAGACCGGTGCCCATGATCGACAGCGCGATGCCCGCGTCGCCCCAGAAGAGCTCCTCGGTGGCCATGGGGAGGCCGAGACCGGTCTGGTCGAAGTACTGGTTGGCGTAGAAGTCCAGGGAATAGATGCCGAGCTTGGCCGCTTCCTGGATGATGGGCCAGGGGGTCTCCTCGCGCTCGTCCCACTCGGCGGCCGCGGGGCGCATCACATCGGCGGCGAACCCGTGGAGCCAGTCCCGGACCTCCTTCTGCTCGTCGTTGAGTTCCATGGTGAACTCGGCCATGACCCCTCCAGCGCTGCCGGTCGTGTTACTTGCGGTAACCGCAGTCTGTTACTGGCCGGTAGGAAAGTCAACCCACCTGTTTGCGAGCCGTTTCCGCAGGAGGGGACCCCTGTCGTGGATGTGGGCAGCGCCACGACTTCCCGTCCGGACAGCCGTCACGGGCGGAACAGTGTTACTTTGCGCAAGCATCACCGATTACGTACGGGTGGGGAGAGCACCGATCATGGAGACGACGCAGCAGGGGACCCCGCAGCAGAGGTCCACCGAGCGGCGCCGCCGCGAACTGCTGGAAGCCGCGGACCGGGTGGTGCTCCGGGACGGACCGGGCGCCTCCATGAACGCGATCGCGGCCGAGGCCGGGATCACCAAGCCGATTCTCTACCGCCACTTCGGCGACAAGGGCGGACTCTACGCCGCCCTGGCCCAGCGGCACACCGACGCGTTGCTGTCCTCGCTCCGGGCGGCGCTGGACGCGCCCGCCGAGCAGCGGCGGGAGCGGGTGGAGCGCACGCTCGACACCTACCTGGCAGCCATCGAGGCGCGGCCGCAGGTGTACCGGTTCCTGATGCACCCCGCGGACGGCGGCTCCTCCGGCGAGCCCGGGTTCGACGTGGGCCGCCACTCGGCGCCGCTGCTGCGGCGGATGGGCGAGGAGCTCGCACAGGTCATCGAGGAGCGCGTCGACCTCGGCCCCCGCGGACGGCAGTTGTCGCGGGCCTGGGGCCACGGGATCGTCGGCATGATGCACGCGGCCGGTGACTGGTGGCTGGGCGAGCGGCCCTGCCCCCGCGAGGAACTGGTCCGCAGCCTGGCCGACCTGCTGTGGGGCCGCCTCGCCGACGCGGGCGACCGCGCGGACGGCCCCGCGTTCTGACCTTGCCGGGGCCGTCCCCTCACCGGCCGCCACCTCGACCGGAGCGGCCCCGGCCCGAACCGGACCCCGCCCCCGCTGTACACCCAGGACGTGCGCACCGTCGGCTTGCGCGGGGCGGGGCGAGCCGCTCGCCGCGGAGGCTCGGGCCTGCGCCCGCCCGTGCCGCCCCCTGGGCGGCCCAGCCGCCCGCAGCAACGGCAGGCAGAGCCGCCGCAGGGGAGCCGGGTGCCGCCGGCCGGCCGCGCGGTCAGGAGCCGCCGAGAACGGTCACCCCCCGACCGCCCGGGCCGCCTTGCGCAGGAGCCGGCGTCGGCGGAAGCCGGTGAGGCGGTCGGCGTAGACGAGCCCGTCGAGGTGGTCGCACTCGTGCTGCAGGCACCGCGCGAAGAATCCCGTGCCGACGACCTCCACCGGCTCACCGGTGACGGAGAACCCCCGCACCACCGCCCGGTCGAACCGCGGCGTCCCGGCCTCGAGACCCGGCAGGGACAGACACCCTTCCGGCCCACGCACCGTCACCCCGTCGGCCTCCACCAGCCGCGGATTCACCAGATGACCGAGATGGCGGACATCCTCGTCGTCCGGACAGTCGTGGACGAAGACCCGCAGCCCCTCCCCCACCTGGTTCGCCGCGAGGCCCACACCCTCCGCCGCGTACATGGTGGCGAACATGTCCTCGACCAGCCGTTCGAGGTCAGGACCGAATTCCGTCACCTCCCGGCAAGGGCTGTGCAGCACGGGGTCCCCGTGCAGGGTGAGGGGTCGCACGCGCCCGTGGGCGCCGGGGATCGAACCGTGTCGCATGCCGGTCAGGGTACGGTCGGGGCAGGCAGTCCCGGTCCCGCGTGCCCCTCCGTCCTTCCCCCGTCACCGCCGGTCACGGTGCGATTCCGATATTCGGCCGGGTGAACGGATCTCGGTAGGCTGAGGCCACCACACGCTGCCGGGACTCACGCGCGGCGCGTACGCAAGGAGGATCGAGAACTGATGGCAGGCACCTCGGACCCGCTCTCGCCGCGGGCCAAGCTGGCCGTGACGGCGGGCAAGACCGCCGCGGCCGTCTCGCGGGCGGCAGGACGCGGCAGCGGCTCGGTGATCGGCGGCCGGGTCGCGCTGAAGCTGGACCCCGAGCTCCTGGCCCGGCTGGCGCATGGTCTGGACGTCACGCTGGTCTCGGCGACCAACGGCAAGACCACCACCACCCGTCTGATCGCGGAGGCACTGCGCGCGGCCGGCCCGGTGGTCTCCAACGCGCTGGGCGCCAACATGCCCGCCGGCATCACCTCGGCCCTGGCCGACCGTGACGACGAGGCCCGGTTCGGCGTCATCGAGGTCGACGAGAAGTACCTGATCACCGTCGCCCGCGAGACCGACCCCAAGTGCGTCGCGCTGCTCAACCTCTCCCGCGACCAGCTGGACCGCGCCGCGGAGACCCGGATGCTGGCCGAGCACTGGCGCGAGGGCCTGGCCGGCACCAAGGCCGTGGTCGTGGCCAACGCCGACGACCCGCTGGTGGTCTGGGCGGCCTCCTCCTCGCCGAACGTGATCTGGGTCGCGGCCGGGCAGATGTGGAAGGACGACGCCTGGTCCTGCCCGTCCTGCGGCGGTGTGCTGCAGCGTCCGGGCGACGACTGGTTCTGCGGCGAGTGCGGTTTCCGCCGTCCGACGCCGAGCTGGGCGCTCTCCGGCGATCAGGTGCTGGACCCGCACGGCAGCGCCTGGCCGATCCACCTCCAGCTGCCGGGCCGCGCCAACCGCGCCAACGCCGCCTCCTCCGCCGCGGTCGCCGCCGTCTTCGGCGTGCCCCCGCACGTGGCGCTGGAGCGCATGTCGCACGTGCAGGCGGTGGCCGGCCGGTACGACACCGTCCAGTTCCAGGGCCGCGACCTGCGCCTGCTGCTCGCCAAGAACCCGGCGGGCTGGCTGGAGACGTTCTCGCTGATCGACCCGCCGCCGACCCCGGTCATCCTGTCGGTGAACGCCCGGTCCGCCGACGGCACCGACACCTCCTGGCTGTGGGACGTCGACTACAGCCGGCTCAACGGTCACCCGATCTTCGTGCTCGGCGACCGCAAGCTGGACCTGGCGGTGCGCCTGGAGGTCGCCAACCAGAACTTCCAGGTGTGCCAGAACCTCGACGAGGCGGTCCGCCTGGCTCCGCCCGGGCGGATCGAGGTCATCGCCAACTACACCGCCTTCCAGGATCTGCGCCGCCGCGTCGGCAACTGAACCACCTCCAGCGACTGATCAGCGACTCACAGTTCGAGGACCGACTCATGAGTGACAGCCAACTCCGGCTGGTGTGGATCTACCCGGATCTGCTCAGCACCTACGGCGACCAGGGCAACGCCCTCGTCGTGGAGCGCCGGGCCCGCCAGCGCGGTCTGGACGTGGCCCGGATCGACGTGCGCAGCGACCAGCCGGTGCCGACCTCCGGCGACATCTACCTGATCGGCGGCGGTGAGGACCGCCCGCAGCGCCTCGCCGCGGAGCGTCTGCGCCGCGACGGCGGCCTGGAGCGCGCGGTGGGCAACGGCGCGATCGTCTTCTCGGTCTGCGCGGGCTACCAGATCCTGGGCCACGAGTTCATCAACGACCTCGGCCAGCGCGAGCCGGGCCTTGGCCTGCTCGACGTGGTCTCGGTGCGCGGCGAGGGCGTTCGCTGCGTGGGCGACGTCCTCGCGGACATCGACCCGCGGCTGGGCCTGCCCCCGCTGACCGGCTTCGAGAACCACCAGGGCGTGACCCATGTCGGCCAGGGCGCCAAGCCGCTGGCCCGGGTCCGCATCGGCAACGGCAACGGAACCGGCGACGGCACCGAGGGCGCGTACAACGAGACCGTCTTCGGCACCTACATGCACGGTCCCGTGCTGGCCCGCAACCCGCACATCGCGGACCACCTGCTGAAGCTGGCCCTCGACGTCAACGCCCTCCCGCCGGTCGACGACCGGTGGTACGAGGCGCTGCGTCAGGAGCGCATCGCGGCGGCCACCCAGCCGGCCTGACGGCCCGCCGGAACGGCTGCGCGAGCGTCTCCCCCGACACCCCCGATCCCACCTGCGAAGAGCCCGTTTGACGGGGCATCCGCACAGGTGAGCGGGGGTGTCCGGCTGTCGGACGCCGGGTTCGGCCGGGAGCCTTTACGCCGGTAGGGTGGCGGCATCAAGCCGGACGAAGCGGTCCGGTGCCGTCCCCCATCGAGAAGGTCTATCGCGCCATGCGCATTGGTGTGCTCACCTCCGGCGGCGACTGCCCCGGCCTCAACGCCGTCATCCGCTCCGTCGTCCACCGCGCCGTCGACGCCCACGGCGACGAGGTGATCGGTTTCCTCGACGGCTGGCGCGGTCTGCTGGACGGCGATCACGTCAAGCTCGACCTCGACGACGTCAGCGGCATCCTGGCCCGCGGCGGCACCATCCTCGGCTCCTCCCGCGTCCGCCCCGAGGACCTCCGGGACGGCGTGGAGCGGGCCAAGGGTCACCTGCGGGACCTCGGTCTCGACGCCGTCATCCCGATCGGCGGCGAGGGCACCCTGAAGGCCGCCCGCCTGCTGTCCGACAACGGTCTGCCCATCGTGGGCGTCCCGAAGACCATCGACAACGACATCGCGGTCACCGACGTCACCTTCGGCTTCGACACCGCCGTGGGCGTGGCGACCGACGCGCTGGACCGGCTGAAGACCACCGCCGAGTCCCACCAGCGGGTCCTGATCGTCGAGGTGATGGGCCGCCACACCGGCTGGATCGCCCTGCACTCCGGCATGGCGGCCGGCGCCCACGCGATCGTGGTGCCCGAGCGACCCTTCGACATCAAGGAGCTGACCGAGCGGGTCGGCGCGCGCTTCGAGGCCGGCAAGCGGTTCGCGATAGTCGTGGTGGCCGAGGGCGCCAAGCCCGCCCCGGGCACCATGGACTTCGCGGAGGGCGCCAAGGACGTCTTCGGCCACGAGCGGTTCGCCGGCATCGCCAACCTGCTGGCGGTGGAGCTGGAGCACCGCCTCGGCAAGGAGGCCCGTCCGGTCATCCTCGGCCACGTGCAGCGCGGCGGCACCCCGACCGCCTACGACCGGGTTCTCGCGACCCGCTTCGGCTGGCACGCGGTGGAGGCCGTGCACCGCGGCGAGTTCGGCCGGATGACCGCGCTGCGCGGCACCGACATCGTCACCGTCCCGCTGGCCGAGGCCGTCGCCTCGCTCAAGACGGTGCCGGAGGAGCGCTACGCCGAGGCTCCCACCGTTCTGTGATCCGCACCCGGTTCCGTGATCCGCACCCGGTTCTGTGAGCCGCACCCGGTGACCTGAGTCACCCCCGCACACCTGCGACCCGTCGGTGACTCGCAGGTGAACCGCCCCCGGCCGCCGGCACGGCCGGGGGCGGTTCTAGTCTGGTGCGGACAGATTTGCACAACCCCCACGAAACAGGAGCCGGCGGATGGACCACAGCGGTCACGGCGCCATGGATCTGCCCCCGTTCACGCTCGGCCGGGGGCTCGCCTGGTCGCCGGACGCCTTCTTCCTCGTCGCCTGCCTGCTCGGGCTGCTGCTCTACGGCTGGGGCGTGGTCCGGATGACGCGCCGGGGCGACCGGTGGCCGGTCGGCCGGACGGTGTCGTTCGTCGCCGGCGTGCTGAGCGTGGTGCTGGTGATGTGCACCGGGCTGAACGACTACGGCATGGTCATGTTCAGCGTGCACATGGTGCAGCACATGGTGCTGAGCATGCTCTCCCCGATCATGATCCTGCTGGGCGCCCCGGTCACCCTGGCGCTGCGCGCCCTGCCGGTGGCGGCGCGCGGCACCCTGGGCCCGCGCGAGCTGCTGCTGAAGCTGCTGCACAGCCGGTACATGCGGGTGGTCACGCATCCGCTGTTCACCATCCCGATGTTCATCGCCAGCCTCTACGCGCTGTACTTCACGCCGCTGGTGGACACGCTGATGGGGTCCTACCTGGGGCACATCGCGATGATGGTGCACTTCTTCGCGGTGGGCGTGGTGTTCTTCTGGCCGATCATGGGCGTCGACCCGGGCCCGCACCGCCCGGGACACCTGATGCGGATGCTGGAGCTCTTCGCCGGCATGCCCTTCCACGCCTTCTTCGGCATCGCGCTGATGATGGCGTCCACGCCGATGATCGGCGCGTTCGCCCACCCGCCGGCCTCGCTGGGCATCGACCCGATGGAGGACCTGAACGCGGCGGGCGGCATCGCCTGGGCGTTCAGCGAGATCCCGTCCGTGCTGGTGCTGATCGCGCTGCTGTTCCAGTGGTACGGCTCCGAGCAGCGGCAGGCCCGCCGCAAGGACCGCGCCGCCGACCGCGACGGCGACGCGGAGCTCGAGGCGTACAACGCCTACCTGGCCTCCCTGCGGGCTGGGTCGGCCCGCCAGAGCTGAGGGCGGTCGAGGAGCTCGGGGCCCGCCCGCACCCTGCCGGTCAGGTGTCGCGCGTGGCCAGCAGGGCCAGGAACAGGGCACCGAGCACCACCCAGCCGAACCACAGCCAGCCGTTGCTGCCGAGGGCCACCGAGTAGGCCGTCACCACGACGAGACCGCCCATGGTGAGCGCTCCCATGGTCTTGGCGCTTCCGGGTATGCCGGAGCCGTGCATCGAGGGCATCGCGACCTCCTCAGGTCCGCTACCCCCATGGTGCCCCGCGGGCCCCCCTTCTCACCCTCGCAGGAGGCCACCGGTTCCCGGACCGGCCGGGTGCACGCCCGGCTGGTACTTCGGCAGCCGCACGGTGACCTTCATGCCGGCGCCCTCGGCCGTCTCGATGACCAGCCCGTACTCGTCGCCGTAGACCTGCCGGAGCCGGTCGTCCACGTTGGACAGGCCGATGCCCCCGGTGGGCCCGGCGTCCCCGGCGAGGATCCGCCGCAGCAGCTCGGGGTCCATGCCGACGCCGTCGTCCTCGATCACCACGACGGCCTCCGCGCCCTCGTCCCGGGCCGTGATGCCGATCCCGCACCGGTCGCCGCGGCCCTCGAGGCCGTGCTTGACGGCGTTCTCCACCAGCGGCTGAAGGCACAGGAACGGCAGTGTCACCGGCAGCACCTCGGGCGCGATCTGCAGGGTCACCGCCAGCCGGTCGCCGAAGCGGGCGCGGACCAGTGCCAGGTAGTGGTCGATGGCGTGCAGCTCGTCGGCGAGGGTGGTGAAGTCGCCGTGCCGCCGGAACGAGTAGCGGGTGAAGTCCGCGAACTCCAGCAGCAGCTCCCTGGCCCGCTCCGGGTCGGTGCGGACGAAGGAGGCGATCACGGCGAGCGAGTTGAAGATGAAGTGCGGCGAGATCTGGGCCCGCAGCGCCCTGATCTCCGCCTCGATCAGCCGGGTGCGCGACCGGTCGAGGTCGGCGAGCTCCAGCTGGACGGAGACCCAGCGGGCGACCTCGCCCGCGGCCCGCACCAGGACCGCGGACTCCCTGGGCGCGCAGGCGACCAGCGCCCCGTGCACCCGGTCGTCGACGGTGAGCGGGGCGACGACCGCCCAGCGCAGCGGGCAGTCGGGGGTGGCGCAGCCGAGCCGGAACGCCTCGCCGCGGCCGCTCTCCAGGGGGCCGGCGAGGCGTTCCATGATCTCGGCGCGGTGGTGGGCGCCGGCGCCGTCCCACACCAGGACCCGGTCGAGGTCGGTGAGGCACAGCGCGTCGGTGCCCAGCAGCGAGCGCAGCCGGCGGGCGGCGCGGCGGGCGGTCTCCTCGGTGAGGCCGGCGCGCAGCGGCGGGGCGGCCAGCGAGGCGGTGTGCAGGGTCTCGAAGGTGGCGTGCTCGACGGGGGTGCCGAGGCCGGCCAGCGAGGCCGAGCGGCCGGAGCGCCGGGCGGTGCGGCGGCCCAGCCAGAAGCCGGCGGCGGTCAGCGGCAGCAGGGCCACGCAGACGCCGGCGAGGAAGCCGCCGAGGGCGCTCATACCGCGTTCTCCTTCCGGGCGGGTCCCCCGCCGATCTCCTCGGGCAGGTGGAAGCGGGCGAGGACGGCGCCGGTGCCCGGCGGTATCCGGCCGGGGGTGGCGAGCGAGACGGCGATCATGGTCAGGAAGGCCAGCGGGACCGTCCACAGGGCGGGCCAGGCGAGCAGGGCGTTGGGGACGCCGGCCGTCGGGTGGTGGCCGATCAGGGTGACGGAGACGGCGGCGAGCGCCGAGCCCCCACCGACCACCATTCCGGCGGCGGCGCCGGGCGGGGTGAGCCGGTGCCACCAGATGCCGAGGATCAGCAGCGGGCAGAAGGAGGACGCGGAGACCGCGAAGGCGAGGCCGACCGCGTCGGCGATCGGCAGCCGTCCGGCCAGTACGCTCGCCGCGAGGGGCACCGCCATGGCCGTCACCGCGCCCATCCGGAAGTGGCGGATGCCGCGGGAGGGCAGCGCGTCCTGGGCGATGACCCCGGCGAGCGCGACGGTGAGCCCGGAGGCGGTGGACAGGAACGCCGCGAACGCCCCGCCGGCGATCAGCGCGCCCAGCAGGTCGCCGCCGACGCCGCCGATCATGCGGTCCGGCAGGAGGAGCACGGCCGCGTCGGTGCTGCCGGTGAGGACGAGCTCGGGGGCGTACATCCGGGCGAGCGCCCCGTAGACCGGGGGCAGCAGGTAGAAGGCGCCGATCAGGCCGAGCACGGCGACGGTGGTGCGGCGGGCCGCCACCCCGTTGGGGCTGGTGTAGAAGCGGACCACGACGTGCGGCAGGCCCATGGTGCCCAGGAAGGTGGCGATGATCAGCCCGTAGGTGGCGTACAGGGGGCGTTTCTGTCCGGCGGGGCCGCCACTGTCGGCGAGGGCGGCGTCGCCGCCGGCACCGGCTCCCTGGGCGACCGGCACGGCGGCCCCGGCGGGGAAGCCGAGCCGGGCGCCGGCCTCGACGGTGTGCGGGCCGGCGGGCAGGGCGACCCGTTCGCCATCGTGCGGGCGGCCGTCGACGCGGCCGTGGACGGTGACGGTGAGCGGCTCGGCGAGGCGGATGTCGACGGTGTCCTGGACGCGCACGGTGCGGTGCTCGCGGAAGGCGGCGGGTTCGTCGAACGCCCGGGTCGGCGCGCCGTCGCCCTGCCAGGCGAGCACCAGGAAGAGCACCGGGACGAGCAGCGCGGTCAGCTTGAGCCAGTACTGGAAGGCCTGGACGAAGGTGATGGAGCGCATCCCGCCGGCCGCCACGTTGGCGACCACCACCACGGCGACGATCACCGAGCCCAGTTGCCCGGGCGCGCCGGTGAGGACTTTCAGGGTGAGCCCGGCGCCCTGGAGCTGCGGCATCAGGTAGAGCCAGCCGATCCCGACGACGAAGCCGCTGGCCAGCTTGCGCACCGCGGGCGAGCCCAGCCGGGCCTCTGCGAAGTCGGGGAGGGTGTAGGCGCCCGAGCGGCGCAGCGGGGCGGCGACGAAGAGCAGCAGCAGGAGGTACCCGGCCGTGTAGCCGACGGGGTACCAGAGCATGTCGGGCCCCTGGACGAGGACGAGTCCGGCGATGCCCAGGAAGGAGGCGGCGGACAGGTACTCGCCGCTGATGGCGGCCGCGTTCAGGCGCGGGCCCACGGTGCGCGAGGCGACGTAGAAGTCGGAGGTGGTGCGCGAGACACGCAGGCCGAAGGCGCCGACCAGGGCGGTGGCGACCACCACCAGGGCGACGGCGGCCACCGCGTAGCTTTCGTTCATCGGTGCGTCACGGGTTCTCCGTCAGCGGTCCTGGTCCTCGACGAGCCGCACGAAGTCCCGCTCGTGGCGTTCGGCGCGGCGCACCTGCCAGCGGGCGAGCAGCACCAGCGGCGGGTAGAGGCAGAAGCCGAGGACCGTCCATTCCAGGGCGCGGCCGTGCGGCACGGCCGCGAAGACCAGCGGCAGCGGCAGGACGATGGCGACGAGCACGGCGAAGACGGTCAGCGCGGAGCGCAGCTGGGTGCGCATCAGCGAGCGGACGTAGGTGTGACCGAGGGTGGTCTGCTCGTGGATCTCGGTACGGGGGCGGTAGGCGGTCCGGTGGGCGGGGCCGCGGTGCCGGCGCGGCGGTCCGGTGACCGTCACCCGGGTGGGGGCGGCGGGGGCAGGACGGCCGGGGGCGGGGCGCTCGGGGGCCTGGCCGGGGTCGTGGGGCATGGTGCGGGCCGGCTTCCTATGCGGCGCCGCGGCGCATCAGCAGTTCGCGCAGTTCGCGCGCGTGACGGCGGCTGACCTGGAGTTCCACGTCCCCGACCAGCACGCTGACGGTTCCGGCGGCGAGGCGGAGCTCGTCGATGTGGCGCAGGGCGACCAGGTGGCGGCGGTGTATGCGCACGAAGCCGTGGGGCTGCCAGCGCTCCTCGAGGGTGGAGAGCGGGACGCGGACCAGGTGGCTGCCGCCGGAGGTGTGCAGCCGGGCGTAGTCGCCCTGGGCCTCGACGTGGGTGATGTCCTCGACCTGGACCAGCCGCCGCACCCCGCCGAGGTCGACGGCGATGGAGTCCGGTTCGGGTTCGTGCACGGGTATGCGGGCGGCGCGCAGCTCGTGGGCCCGGCGGACCGCCTCGGCGAGGCGTTCGCGGCGGACCGGCTTGAGGACGTAGTCGACCGCCTTGAGGTCGAAGGCCCGCACGGCGAAGTCCTCGTGCGCGGTGACGAAGACGACCAGTGGCGGGCTGGCGAAGCCGGTGAGCAGGCGGGCGAGCTCGAGGCCGTCGAGGCCGGGCATCTGGATGTCGAGGAAGACCACGTCGATGGCCTCGGGGCCGTCGGGTCCCGACTCCAGGGCGCGGGTGATGCGGCGCAGCGCCTCGGTCGCGTCGCCGGCGCCCTCGACCTTGCCGATCCGCGGGTCGGAGTCGAGCAGGTAGAGCAGTTCGCCCAGGGAGGGGCGTTCGTCGTCGACGGCGAGGGCGCGCAGCATGAAGGTGGAGTGTAGGAGCTGTTCGCACATTTGGACATGGTTGCCCGGCATGCCGGAACGCTCCCCGGGGCGGACAGGTGCGATCCGCGCCGGAACACCCCGCTTGGTCGCTTGTCGGCGCTTTGCCCTCTTCCTAACGTGGGGGCATGGCCGTGAGACGACAGTCGCGCCCCCGGCGCTTCCTGATGTGCGAGCCCCGACACTTCGACGTGTCCTACGCGATCAATCCCTGGATGCATCCGGACGAGGAGGTCGACGTCCGCCGCGCGCACCGGCAGTGGGAGTCGCTGGTGGCCTCCTTCCGGGCGCACGGCCATGTGGTGGAGACGCTGCCGCCTGCGCCGGGGCTGCCCGACATGGTGTTCGCCGCCAACGCGGCCCTCGTGCTCGGCGGGCGGGCGCTGGGGTCGGTGTTCCACGCGCCCCAGCGGCGGGGCGAGGCGGACCACTACGAGCTGTGGCTCAAGGACGCCGGCGTCCCGGTGCGGCGGGCCCGGTCGGTGTGCGAGGGCGAGGGCGACCTGGTGCCGGTGGGGGGCCGCGTGCTGGCGGGCACCGGGTTCCGCACCACACCGGAGGCGCACCGGGAGGCCGAGGAGCTGTTCGGCGTTCCGGTGGTGGGGCTGCGGCTGGTCAACCCGTTCTTCTACCACCTCGACACCGCGTTGTTCGCCCTCGACGACGAGAACGTCGCCTACTACCCGGACGCCTTCGCGCCGGAGTGCCGCGAGGTGCTGGAGCGGCTGTTCCCGCACGCGGTGATCGCCACGCTGGGCGACGCGCTGGCCTTCGGTCTGAACTCCGTCTCCGACGGACGTCATGTGTTCGTCGCGCCCGGGGCCGTCGCCCTGGGCGAGGAGCTGGCGCGCCTCGGCTACGTCCCCGTCCCCGTCGACCTGTCGGAGTTCCGCAAGGCCGGCGGGGGCATCAAGTGCTGCACCCTGGAGGTCCGATCATGACCGCGCCCACCGTTCCCTCCGGCCGCCCCGGCGACCCCGACGGCCGCGGGATCGACTCCCCCGGCTCCGGCCCCGGCTCCGCACCAGGCGGCAGGCGGGACTCCGCCGGGCTGATCCGTGCCGAGGAGGCCGTCCTCGCACCCAACTACCATCCGCTGCCGGTGGTGGTGGCCCGGGCGGAGGGCGCCTGGGTGGAGGACGTGGAGGGCCGCCGCTACCTCGACCTGCTCGCCGGTTACTCGGCGCTCAACTTCGGCCACCGCCATCCGGTGCTGGTGGAGGCGGCCCACCGGCAGCTGGACCGTCTCACGCTGACCTCGCGGGCGTTCCACAACGACCAGCTCGCGGGTTTCGCGGAGCGGCTGGCGGCGCTGACCGGGCAGGAGATGGTGCTGCCCATGAACACCGGGGCCGAGGCGGTGGAGAGCGCGGTCAAGGTGGCGCGCAAGTGGGCCTACGAGGTCAAGGGCGTCCCCGAGGACCGGGCGACGATCGTGGTCGCCGCCGACAACTTCCACGGCCGGACGACCACGATCGTGGGCTTCTCCACCGACGAGTCGGCCCGGGCCGGATTCGGCCCGTTCACGCCGGGCTTCCGGATCGTCCCGTACAACGACCTGGCCGCGCTCGAGGCGGCCGTGGACGAGTCGACGGCGGCGGTGCTGCTGGAGCCGGTGCAGGGCGAGGCGGGGGTGATCGTGCCGGACGACGGCTACCTGACGGGGGTCCGGGAGATCACCCGGCGGGCGGGGTGCCTGTTCGTCGCCGACGAGATCCAGTCGGGGCTGGGGCGGACGGGCTCCACGCTGGCCGTGGACTTGGAGGAGGTCACGCCGGACCTGGTGCTGCTGGGCAAGGCGCTGGGCGGCGGCATCGTGCCGGTGTCCGCGGTGGTGGGCCGGCGCGAGGTGCTGGGCGTGCTGGGCCCGGGCACCCACGGCTCGACGTTCGGCGGCAACCCGCTGGCGGCGGCGGTGGGCTCCGCGGTGGTGGGGCTGCTGGAGACCGGCGAGTACCAGCGTCGGGCGGCCGAGCTGGGCATCGTGCTGCGGGACGGCCTGGCGCCGCTGGTCGGCCGCGGGGTCCGGGCCTTCCGGACGCGCGGCCTGTGGGCGGGGATCGACGTGGACCCCGCGCTGGGCACGGGCCGGGAGATCGGGGAGCGGCTGCTGGCCGAGGGCGTCCTGGTGAAGGACACCCACGGCTCCACGATCCGCGTCGCTCCCCCGCTCACCGTCACCGAGGACCAGCTGCTCGGCGCCCTCGCGGCCCTGGAGAGGGTCCTGACCGCCCCGGCGTGACGCCAGGGGGGCGCCGCCGAGGCCCGCCGCGCGGCCGGCCGTGCCCGGCAGCTCGGCCGGCCGCCCGACGGGGGCGGACGAAACGCGTCCGCCCGCGTCGCCCTGGTGTGCCCCGCCGCACCGGTCACCGAGGAGCGAGCTCACCGCGCCCTCGCCCTCACGGCGGCCACCCACCGGTGGCCGCCGCGCGGTCGTCGCCGTTCGCCGCGCCGAGCGCCTCGTCCGTGGCCTCGTCCAGGAGGCGGCGCAGGGTCAGGGCGTCGGGGGCGACGGCGGTGATCAGGGCGGCGGGCCCGGCGAGCGGGACCAGGGCGGCGGTTTCGCCGAAGAGGCGGGGCTCCGGGGCGCGGGAGGCGAACTCCGGCGCCACCAGGAGCACCTGGCCGACCGCGCGGTGGCCGCCCAGCACCGCGGGCCCGTCCCAGCCGCCCGGGGCGCCGGGGCCGCAGGCCAGGTCCTGGTCGAGCAGGAGCCGCCCGCCCACCCGCAGGGTCAGCCGCGAGGCGAGCGTGCCGGGCGGCTCGCCGTGGCGGCCGAGGACCAGTTCCTCCCGGAACACCAGCCGGCCGCCCGTCGCCACCTCGGCCCGGGTGAGGACCCGCAGGTCGCTGCCGCGCACCGCGATCAGGGGCTCGGGTTCCCAGCGCAGCGAGCCGCCCGCGCCGACCCGCAGCCGGGTCTCGTACCGGGCGCGGTCCTCGCCCTGACCGGGCAGTGCGAGCGTGGCGGCGGCCGAACCGACCCGCAGCCGGGCCCCCTTGGCGACCTCCGCCTCCAGCAGGAACCGGTCGCCGCCCAGCGGTCCGCTCATCGCGCCGACCACCGTCACCCGCGCCTCGTCCCCCGTGCCCCGGGTCCGCCGCAGGGCGAGGGGGCCGTCCCCGGCGAGCACCGGCAGGGCGGTGCCACCGCGGCCGTCGGGCCGCGCCGCGATCCGCGCGTGCGCCCGCACCCCGGCGGCCCCGGGGCCGGGGTCCGTGGTCAGGCCCGCCACGCGGCCAGCCGCTCCCGGACCCAGGCGGCGACCTCGGCGACCCCGGCCTCGCCGCGCAACGACTGGAGGACGATCGGCAGTTCGGCACGCTGTGCCTCGGCGTCGGCGGCCATCCGGGACAGGTCGGCACCGACGTGGGGCGCCAGGTCGGTCTTGTTGACGACCAGCAGGTCGGCGGTGGTGACGCCGGGGCCGCCCTTGCGCGGGATGTCGTCGCCGCCCGCCACGTCGATCACGAAGATCTGGGCGTCCACCAGTCCCCGGGAGAAGGTGGCGGTCAGGTTGTCGCCGCCGGACTCGACCAGGATCAGGTCGAGCGGCCCGTTGCGCTCCTCCAGGTCCTCCACCGCCTCCAGGTTGGCGGAGATGTCGTCGCGGATCGCCGTGTGCGGGCAGGCCCCGGTCTCGACGGCGGTGATCCGCTCGGGCGGGAGCACCGCCTCGCGCAGCAGGAACTCGGCGTCCTCGCGGGTGTAGATGTCGTTGGTGACGACGGCCAGCGACAGCTCTCCCCGCAGCTCCCGGCAGAGCGCGGCCACCGTCGCGGTCTTCCCCGAGCCGACCGGACCGCCGAGCCCGAGTCTCAGCGCGCGGCGCGTCCCGTCGGGGCGGTGGGCGGCGGCGCCGGATCCCCCGAGGCCGTCGTGGTGGCGGTGCAGGTGCATGGGCGGGGCTCCTTCGGGGACGGGACGGCGAGGAGGAGGGACGGTCGGCGGGGCGGCGTGGCGTGGCGGGGCGGCGTGGCGTGGCGTGGCGTGGCGTCAGGAGGCGAACAGGCGGCTCCCCCGCGCGGCGTGGGCCTCGGCCGAGAGCTCGAGCAGCGGCGCCGAGGCGGCGGGCAGCGCGTCCACCCCGTCGGTGAGCGCCTCGCGGGCCGCCCGCACCGCGTGGCCGGCGACGCGGTCGGTCTCGGGGGCGAGCCGGGCGAGCACCCCGGTGGCGTCGAACGGGTCCAGGCTCAGCAGCCGGACCGTCGCGGTGGCGGGTCCGCCCACGCTCTCGTAGGCGGCGCAGTACGCGGCGTCCCGCGGCCCGAGTCCGGCCGCGCGGGCGACCGCGCCGAGCACCACCGGCTGGTGGGCTCCCCGGGCGAACTCCCGCGCCAGGGCCTCCAGTTCGGGGCACGGCCAGGTCGCCCGGCCGGCCCGCAGCAGCTGCCGTCCGAGCCGGCGGGCGGTGTCGCGCAGGGCGGGCGACGGGGTGCGCGCGTCGGCGGCCTCGTCCAGTTCCGCCGGCTCCACGCCGAGCGCCGCCGCCGCGGCGAGGGAGGCGGCGACCAGGCCGGCGGTGTGCAGCCGGCCCCGGCAGAAGGACTCCAGCGAGGCGGCGTCGGTGATCCGGCCCGCGCGGACGGCGGCCTCCGCGCCGCCGGAGTGCGCGTGGCCTCCGGCGGGGAAGCGTCCGTCGGCCAGCAGGAGCAGTGCGGCGCGGTTCATCGGCGCTCCCGCGCTCAGAAGAGGAAGTACCGCTGGGCCATGGGCAGTTCGACAGCGGGCGTCGCCTCGACCAGCTGTCCGTCGATGTGCACGGCAAAGCTGTCGGGGTCGATCCGCACGTCCGGCAGGGCGTCGTTGACCCGCATGTCGGCCTTGGTGACCTGCCGCGTGGAGTCGATCACCGCCCACCGCTTGCCCAGGCCGAGCCGTTCCGGCAGTCCGTCCTCGATCGCCGCCGGGGCGACGAAGTTGACCGAGTTGGCGGCCGGGGCGCGCCCGAGCGCCCCGAACATCGGGCGGGGAAGCACCGGTTGCGGCGTGGGGATGGAGGCGTTGGCGTCGCCCATCTGCGCGTAGGCGATCTGGCCGCCCTTGAGGACCAGATGGGGCTTGACGCCGAAGAACGCCGGTTCCCACAGCACGAGGTCGGCCAGTTTGCCGCGCTCCACCGAGCCGATCTCGGCCGCCATGCCCTGGGCGACGGCCGGGTTGATCGTGTACTTGGCGACGTAGCGGCGGGCGCGCAGGTTGTCCGCCCGGCCGTCGCCGGGCAGCGGGCCGCGCCGCTTCTTCATGACGTGGGCGGTCTGCCAGGTCCGCAGGATCACTTCGCCGACCCGGCCCATGGCCTGGGAGTCGGAGGAGATGATCGAGATGGCGCCCAGGTCGTGCAGGACGTCCTCGGCGCCGATGGTGGAGGGGCGGATCCGCGACTCGGCGAAGGCGAGGTCCTCGGGGACGGCCGGGTTGAGGTGGTGGCAGACCATCAGCATGTCGAGGTGTTCCTCGGTGGTGTTGACGGTGAAGGGCCGGGTCGGGTTGGTGGAGCTGGGCAGCACGTTGGGGTGCGACACCACGGTCATGATGTCCGGGGCGTGTCCGCCGCCCGCGCCCTCGGCGTGGTAGGCGTGGATGCCGCGTCCGGCGATCGCGGCGAGGGTGTCGCCGACGAAGCCGGCCTCGTTGAGGGTGTCGGTGTGCAGGGCGACCTGGACGCCCGTGCGGTCCGCCGCGGTGAGGGCCGCGTCGATCGCGGCGGGGGTCGATCCCCAGTCCTCGTGCAGCTTGAGGCCGACGGCGCCGCCGCGGATCTGGGAGAGCAGCGCCTCCTGGGAGACGGTGTTCCCCTTGCCGAGCAGGCCGATGTTGAGCGGGTACGCCTCCATCGCCTCCAGCATCCGGGCCAGGTGCCACGGCCCGGGGGTGACGGTGGTGGCCTTGGAGCCCTCGGCAGGCCCGGTGCCGCCGCCGACGAGGGTGGTGACGCCGGAGGCGAGGGCCTCGTCGGCGATCTGCGGGCAGATGAAGTGGACGTGCGCGTCGACGGCTCCGGCGGTGAGGATCCGGCCGTTGCCGGCGACGATCTCCGTCTCGGGGCCGATCACCAGGTCGGGGTGGACGCCGTCCATGGTGTCCGGGTTGCCGGCCTTGCCGAGGGCGGTGATCCGGCCGTCCCTGATGCCGACGTCCGCCTTGACGATCCCCCAGTGGTCGAGGACCACCGCGCCGGTGATCACGGTGTCGGGGGCGCCCTCGGCCCGGGTGGTCCGGGACTGGCCCATGGACTCCCGGATCACCTTCCCGCCGCCGAAGACCGCCTCGTCCCCGGCGCGGCCGGGGCCGCCGCAGCGGTCCTCCTCTATCTCCACCAGCAGGTCGGTGTCGGCGAGCCGGATCCGGTCGCCGGTGGTGGGGCCGAACAGGTCGGCGTAGGCGGCGCGCGGCATCCGCCGGCCGGGAGGCGTCTCAGGCATCGAGCGGGCCCCCGGTCTCCCCGCGCAGGCCGGGCACCACGCGGTGTCCGGCCAGCGGCACGAGCTCGACCTCGACGGGGATGCCCGGTTCGAACCGCACGGCGGTTCCGGCGGCCACGTTCAGGCGGCGGCCCCGCGCGGCCGCGCGGTCGAACTCCAGGCCGGGATTGGCCTCGGCGAAGTGGTAGTGCGAGCCGACCTGCACGGGGCGGTCGGCCACGTTCAGCACGGTGGTGCGGGTGACCTCGCGGCCTTCGTTGAGGATCACGGGCGCGTCCTCGAGGACGAACTCTCCGGGTATCACGGCGGCCCCTCTTCGTCAGACGATCGGGTCGTGGACGGTGACCAGCTTGGTGCCGTCCGGGAAGGTCGCCTCGACCTGGACGTCGGGGATCATCTCGGGGACGCCGTCCATGACGTCGTCCCGGGTGAGCACGGTGCGGCCGGAGCGCATCAGTTCGGCGACGGTGCGGCCGTCACGGGCGCCTTCCAGCACGTGGGAGGCGATCAGCGCGACCGCCTCCGGGTGGTTGAGCCGCAGCCCTCGGGCTCTGCGCCGTTCGGCGACGTCGGCCGCCACATGGATGAGCAGCCTCTCCTGTTCGTGCGGAGTCAGTCGCACGGCGTCCCCCTCGGCAGTGGCCCGTTGGCGTGCCCGGAGGCTAGCGGCGGTGCGTTTCGACGGCGTTAACGGCGCCGAGGCCGGGAAGGGCGCGGCGCGCGGCCGCCGCGCGGCGGCGCGTACACCGCGTGCCCCCGGTCGTGGCCCCGCCGCCACCCCGGTGCGCCGCCTCTCAAACGCACCAGACGAAGTACCGTCGTTCGGCGTAGACGCTGGTCCTTCCGACGGACCCCACGATTTGCCCCGTTCGCCTGGACGCCGGCGCCGGTCGGCCGTAGTGCCGCTGGTGAGAGCCTCGTAAGAAATGGTTACCGGGGGATACAGGCCACTTTGTCCACCCGAACAGCCCAATGGTGACGAAGTCCACAACACGCCCTCCAGAGATGATCCCGGGCCGTTGGTGCGTGAAGATCCTCCCGACGACAAGCCCCCGCCACCGCGGCGGGGCGGCCCGGGCGGACGCCGAATCCTGCCGCCGGCCGGGCGACGGGTCGACAGGAGTGGATCGGCAGGAGTGGAGGACCCGAGCACGACGGGCCGCCGGAACTCGTTCCGCGCGGTCCTTGGGGTGAAGCCGCCTTCGGGCGGCCGGGCTACTTCGCGGCCCGAATCCGACAGGTCATCCTTCACAGGCGGCTGTCGAAGGGTTGTGCATGACCGTGCCCAATCGAGTCCCGTCCCTGCTGACCCGGGCCGGAACCGCCTCGGTCCTGACCTTCGCCGCGTTCGGAGGCGGCGTCGCCGCTCCCGGCCTGGCGGCCGAGGCACAGGCGGCCACCCTGGGCTCCAAGGCCCTGAAGGTGGCGGCCTCCAAGAAGGGAGCCCCCTACCGGTACGGCGCCACCGGGCCCTACGCGTTCGACTGCTCGGGACTGACCCTGTACTCGTTCAAGAAGGCGGGCAAGACCCTGCCCCGCACCGCGGCGCAGCAGTACAACCGGTCCACCCACGTCTCGGCGTCCAGGCGCAAACCGGGGGACCTGGTCTTCTTCCACTCGGGTTCGTACGTCTACCACGTGGGCATCTACGCCGGCTCGGGCAAGCTGTGGCACGCGCCCAAGACCGGGGACGTGGTGCGCCTGCAGAAGATCTGGACCAGGAGCGTCTGGTACGGGCGGGTGCGCTGACCTCCCGCCGTTTCGGACGCACGCCGCTCCGGCCCGCCGGCATCGCCGTCGGCGCCGGGGCGGTTTTTCCGTCGCCCGGCACATCATGCGACGCCGCCCCAGGGGTACTCGTCTCGGGGTCGAGGCCCTCACCCGCGGGCCGCTTTGCCCGTCCTTTACCCTGGGGGTGCCACCGATCACGGTGATCCTGACATTCTCTCGAAAGGTGCGTGAGCGTCCGCCCATGGGCGAGCCTCCCAGTAGCAGCTCCGGCTGCGCCTTTTCCGCACGATCCCCCCTCCCCGGCGACCACAGGGGGGCGACCCCGTGACCGAGGTCCTCCTCCTGCTCCTCGCGGTCCTGCTCTCGCTGGCCTGCGGAGCCTTCGTGGCGGCGGAGTTCTCCCTGACCACGGTCGAGCGCGCCGAACTGGAGCGCGCCTCCGAGAAGGGCGACCGGGGCGCGGCGAGCGCCCTGAAGGCCGTGCGCAACCTGACCTTCCAGCTTTCCGGCGCGCAGCTCGGCATCACGGTCACCAACCTGGTGGTCGGCATGCTCGCCGAGCCGTCGATCGCCGCCCTCATCTCGGGGCCGCTCGGGGCGCTGGGCCTGTCCGAGAGCGCCTCGCGCTCGGTGGCGCTGGTGCTCGGCACCGCCCTGTCGACGGTCTTCCTGATGGTCGTCGGCGAGCTGGTCCCGAAGAACTGGGCGATCTCCAACCCGATGGGCGTGGCCCGCAAGGTGGCGACGCCGCAGCGGGTGTTCAGCTCGGTCTTCGGCCCGTTCATCACCCACCTGAACAACACCGCCAACCGGGTGGTGCGCCGGATGGGCCTCGAGCCCGCCGAGGAGCTGGCCTCCGCGCGCGGCCCGCAGGAGCTGGCCGCCCTGGCGCGCCACTCCGCGAAGCAGGGCGCCCTGGAGGCGGACACCGCGGAGCTGTTCGTCCGCACGCTGAACCTGGCGGAGCTGACCGCGGAGAACGTGATGACTCCGCGCGTCCAGGTGGTCGCCCTGGAGACCCAGGCGACCTGCGAGGACGTCGCCAACGCGACGCGTGCCACCGGTCTGTCCCGCTTCCCGGTGTACCGGGGCAACCTGGACCGGGTGGTGGGCACCGTGCACATCAAGGACGTCATCGCGCTGCCCGCCGAGCGGCGGTCCCAGGTGCACGTCTCGGAGCTGCTGCGCGAGCCGCTGCTGGTGCCCGAGTCCCTGACCGTGGAGCGGCTGCTCGACCGGCTGTCCGGCGGGCGCACCATGGCCGTGGTGATCGACGAGTACGGCGGCACCGCCGGTGTGGTGACGCTGGAGGACATCGTCGAGGAGGTCGTGGGCGAGGTCCACGACGAGCACGACCCGTTCGAGACGCCCGACCTGGCGCCCGCCGGAACGGACGCAGACGGCCGGGCGGTCTACGACGCCGACGGCGCGGCCCGCACCGACCAGCTGGCCCGGATCGGGCTGCGCGCCCCGGACGGCCCGTACGAGACGCTGGCCGGACTGGTCGCCACCGCCCTGGGCCGGATACCGGCCGTCGGGGACGTCGTGGAGATCGAGGGCTGGCGGGCCGAGGTGCTGGACGCCTCCGGCCACCGGGCGGCCCGCGTGCTGCTGACCGCCCCGCCGGCCGACGCCGGATCCGAGGGCGCCGACGCGGACACCGAGTCCGGCAGGAACGCCGGGAAGGGACAGGGAGCGACCCGATGACCGCCGTACAACTGCTGATCGGTCTGGCGACCCTGGTCCTGAACGCCTTCTTCGTCGGTGCCGAGTTCGCCATGATCTCGGTCCGGCGCAGCCAGATCGAGCCGCACGCCGAGGAGGGCGACCGCCGTGCCGTGCGGGTCATCTGGGGCCTGGAGCACGTCTCCGCCCTGATGGCCGCGGCCCAGCTGGGCATCACGCTGTCCACCCTGGTCCTCGGCGTGGTCGCCGAGCCGGCCATCGCGCACCTGCTGGAGCCGGTCTTCCACGCGATGGGCGTGCCGGCCGGAGCGGGCCACGCGGTCTCCTTCGTGATCGCGCTGACCGCGGCGACGTACCTGCACATGCTGCTCGGAGAGATGGTGCCGAAGAACGTCGCGCTGGCCGAGCCGGTGCGCACGGCGCTGCTGCTCGGGCCGCCGCTGGTCGCCGTCTCGCGGGCGCTGCGCCCGGTGATCTTCACCGTCAACGCCTTCGCCAACGCCCTGCTGAAGCTGCTCAAGGTGGAGCCGAAGGACGAGGTCACGGCCTCCTTCTCGGACGCCGAGCTGGCGCAGATGGTCAAGGACTCCGGGGAGGCCGGCCTGATCGACGACCGGG
The DNA here is from genome assembly GCF_040295685.1 of Streptomyces sp. NPDC002734. NCBI lineage: Bacteria > Bacillati > Actinomycetota > Actinomycetes > Kitasatosporales > Streptomycetaceae > Streptomyces > Streptomyces sp. NPDC002734. The sequence goes on along the minus strand of NZ_JBEOVU010000010.1, from coordinate 147,656 downwards.
CCCGGGAGCGCCTGAACGACGCGCTGGAGCTCGGCCGGCGCCCGGTGGGCGAGGTCCTGCTGCCGCTGGAGAAGGTGCGGTACGTGTCCCTGGGCGTCACCCCCGTCCAGCTGGAGGCGCTCTCCGCGGAGACCAAGTTCTCCCGCTTCCCGGTCGTCGACGACGAGCGCCGCATCATCGGCTACCTCCACGTCAAGGACGCCCTGGACGCGATGCCGCGGGACCTGCCGTTCCGGGTCCAGCACATGCGGCCGATCGCCCGGGTGCGCGAGAACACGCCGCTGGACGACGTGCTCACCGCCCTGCGCGGCAGCCGCACGCACCTGGCCGCCGTGCTCGGCTCGGACGGCCGCCTCACGGGGCTGGTGACTATGGAGGACGTGCTGCGCGAGCTGTTCGGCCAGCCCGCCGCCTGAGCCGTCGGGCCCTCGGTCGGTCGGTCGCTCCCCGGTACCACCGGGGGCGACCGACCGACTGGTATGCGGCGGGGATACGATCTGCCTCGCCATGCAGACGCAGAAGAATCCCGCGGACACCGCCCCCACGTACTCCAGCCTGGTCGCCCTCGGCGACTCCTTCACCGAGGGCATGTCGGACCTGATGCCCGACGGCACCTACCGCGGCTGGGCAGACCTCCTCGCGGGCCGGATGGCCGCCCGCGCGCCCGGCTTCCGGTACGCCAACCTGGCGATCCGCGGCAAGCTGATCGGCCAGATCCTCGACGAGCAGGTCGGCCTCGCCGCCGAGATGGGCGCCGACGTGATCACGCTGGTGGGCGGCCTCAACGACGCGATGCGGCCGAACTGCGACCTCAAGCGGGTCACCGGGATGCTCGAGGAGGCCGCCGAGCGGCTGGCCCCGGCCTGCAAGCAGCTGGTGCTGATGCGCAGCCCGGGGCGGCAGGGGCCGGTCATGGAGCGGTTCCGGCCCCGCATGGAGGTCATCTTCGAGACCCTCGACTCGCTGGCCTCGCGGCACGGGGCGGTGCTGATAGACCTCTACGGGGCGCCGTCGCTGGGTGACCCCCGGGTGTGGGACGTGGACCGGATCCACCTCAACCAGGAGGGTCACCGGCGGGTCGCCGAGGCCGTCTGGCAGGGGCTCGGGTACGACCCGGAGGACCACGAGTGGCACGTGCCGATGGCCGCCACTCCCCCGGACCCCTGGCTGCGGCGCCGGGTCGCCGACGCCCGGTTCGCGCGCGTCCATCTCCTGCCCTGGATAGCCCGCCGCCTCACCGGCCGCTCCTCCGGCGACGGCCTCCTCCCCAAGCGGGCGGACCTGCTGCCCTACGAGTGAGGTCGCGGCGTCACGCTCCCCGGGGTCGGACCCTGCTCCGGCCCCGGCGTCGGCTCCGGCTCCGGTGTGACGCGGGGGCGCCACGGGTACGTTCGTCCCCGGCGCGGAGCACCTCCGTGCCGGCGCGGAGGGGAGCGGCATGAGGACCCGTCGACTGGGGCGCAGCACCGTCGAGGTGACCGAACTCGGGTTCGGGACCGGCCCGCTGGGCGGCCTGTACGAGCCGCTGGACGACGCGACGGCGGCGGGCGCCCTGTCCGCCGCCTGGGACGCCGGGATCCGCTTCTTCGACACCGCGCCGCACTACGGCATCGGTCTCGCCGAGCGGCGGCTGGCCGGCTTCCTGCGCGAACGGCCCCGGGACGCCCTCACCCTGTCGACCAAGGTCGGCCGGCTCCTGGTGCCCCAGGACCCGGCCGGGCGGACGGACGAGAGCTTCGAGGTCCCGGCCACGCACCGCAGGGAGTGGGACTTCTCCCGCGACGGCGTGCTGCGCTCCGTGGAGGAGTCGCTGGCCCGGACGGGCGCCGACCGGGTCGACGTGCTCCTCCTGCACGACGCGGAGCACCACTTCGAGAACGCCCTGCGCACCGGCCTGCCCGCGCTGGCCGAGCTGCGGGCCCAGGGCGTGGTGGGCGCCGTCGGGGCCGGGATGCACGACACCGAACTGCTCACCCGGCTGGTGCGGGAGCACGACGTCGACGTGGTGATGCTGTCCGGGCGCTGGACCCTGCTCGACCAGCGGGCGGCGCACGAACTGCTGCCCGCCTGCGCCGAACGCGGGGTCTCGCTGCTCGCCGCCTCGGTCTTCAACTCCGGGCTGCTCTCCACCCCGCGCCCCTCACCGGACGCGTTCTTCGACTACGCCGCCGCCTCCCCGGAGGTCGTCCAGCGCGCGCGGCGCGTCGCCGACGTCTGCGCGGCGCACGGGGTGACCCTGCCGGAGGCGGCGCTGGCCTTTCCGCTGCGGCACCCGGCGGTGGCGGGCGTGGTGGTCGGCATGCGGTCGGCGCGGGAGGTGCGGGCCGACGTGGCCGCGTTCGGCAAGGAGGTCCCCGAGCGGCTGTGGTCCGACCTGCTCGCCGAGGGGCTGCTCGACCCGCGGGCGGCGACCTGACGGACCGCGGTCTCCGTCCCGACCGGTGGCCCAGTCGTGTCCGGCGGCGCCGTCCCGTGCGACGGCTCCGTCCCGTGCGACTCGTCCCGTCCGTGCGACGGCTCCGTCCCGTCCGGTGGCGCCGGACGGGACGGGGGGTCGGTGATCAGAAGGGGTAGCGGGCGGTGGCGCCGCGGACGGTGACCCAGCGGGTCTCGGTGAACGCCTCGACGTTCGCCGCCGCCCCGCCGAACCGCGATCCGGTGCCCGAGGCCCTGACCCCGCCGAACGGGGCCACCGCCTCGTCGTTCACCGTCTGGTCGTTGATGTGCACGATGCCGGTGGGGATGCGGTCCGCCACCTCGAGACCGTGCATGACGTCCTTGGTGACGATGCCCAGCGAGAGCCCGTACTCGCTGTCCCCGGCGATCCGCACCGCGTCCTCGACGGAGTCGACCCGCGTCACCGGGGCGACCGGCCCGAAGACCTCCTGCGCGAAGGCGGGCGCGGTCAGGGCCATGTCGGCCAGGACCGTCGGCCGGTAGAACAGCCCCTCGTAGGTGCCGCCGGCGGCCACCTTCGCCCCGTCGGCGGTGCTCGCGGTGACCAGGCGGTGGATCTTGTCCCGCTGCCCGGCGTCGATGATCGGACCGAGCGCGACGTCGCCCCGGGCCGGATCGCCGACCGGCAGGCCCCGCGCCTTCTCCGCGAGCGCGGCGACGAAGTCGTCGTAGACGGCGCTCGCCACCAGGTGCCGTCCGGTGGTCATGCAGATCTGGCCCTGGTTGAAGAAGGAGCCCCAGGCGGCCAGGTTGACCGCGTCCTCCACGTCGGCGTCGTCGAGGACCAGCAGCGCGGAGTTGCCGCCGAGTTCGAGGTGGGCGCGCTTGAGGTGCCGGCCGGCGAGCTCGCCGATGTGCCGGCCGACGGCGGTGGAGCCGGTGAAGGAGATGACCCGCACGTGGGGGTCGACGACCAGCGCCTCGCCGACGTCCGGACCGCCCGGCAGCATCTGCAGGACGCCCGCGGGCAGGCCGGCCTCCTCGAAGATCCGGGCGATCAGCGTGCCGCCGGTGACCGCGGTACGCGGGTCCGGCTTGAGCAGGACCGCGTTGCCGAGGGCCAGCGCGGGGGCCACCGAGCGGATCGCCAGGATGATCGGCACGTTGAACGGGGCGATCACCGTGACCACGCCGGCCGGGACGCGGCGCGCCATGGACAGCCGCGGCTGCTCGCTCGGCAGCAGCTCGCCCAGCGGGCGGCCGGGCAGCGAGGCGGCCTCGTAGCACTCCTCGGCGGCGGTGTGCAGGGCGAACCCGGCCATGCCGGGGACGGCGCCGACCTCACGGATGTTCCAGCCGGATATCTCGTCGGCGTGCTGCTTCCACAGGTCGCCCGCCCGCCGGAGCACGGCCGCCCGCTCGGTGTACGGCAGGGCGGCCCAGGCCTGCTGCGCCTCGGCCGCGTGGGCGGCGGCCTCGGCGACGTCCTGGGTGTCGGCCTCGCCCATGCGGCCCAGCTCGGCTCCGGTGGCCGGCTCCACGACGGCGTAGTCGCCGCCGCGGCCTGCCACCCAGGCGCCGTTCTTGAAGATCTTGCCCTGCCAGTCGACAGAGTCCAGAAGTGCCACAACGATTCCTTCCGTACGAACTACTGGTGCGGGGCGCGAGGCCGGGTGCGGGCGCGGGTCCCGGTACGAGTGCGGGTGCGGGTGCGGGTGCGGGCAACGAGGTCGTGCGGCGCATCGTGCTGCGGGGCGCGGATCCCGTCAACGAGTGGTTCCACCTACAGGAACCGCGTTCCGGATAGGGTGGGCGGCATGACCGCAGCCCCGCAGCCGGCGGCGTCCTCCGGCACCGGCACCGGCGCCCAGGCCCTCGAGCGGGGCCTGGCGATCCTGACCGCGCTCGCCGACGGACGCCGGCCCCTCGGACTGGTCGAGCTGGCCGACGCGACAGGGCTGAGCAAGAGCACCTGCCACCGCTACGTGGCGAGCCTGGTGGCCCTGCGCTACCTGGAGCAGGAGGACGGCGGCCGCAAGTACCTGCTGGGTCCCGCGGCGATGCATCTCGGCATGGCGGCGGTGGGGACCCTGGACGTCGCGCGGGTCGGCGCCCGGAGTGCGCAGGCGCTGGCGGACGAGACCAACCACACCGTCAGCCTGACCGTCCTGGACGGCGCGGACATCGTCTACGTCGACCGCCGCCGCCCGGGCCGGGCCGGCTTCCGCATCGAGCTGAACGTCCAGATCGGCACCCGGTTGCCCGCCTACTGCACGTCCATGGGCAAGGTGCTGCTGGCGTACCGCGACCCGGCGTCCGTGCGGGCCGTCCTGGACCGGATCGACCTGGCACGCCGCGGACCGCGGACCATCACCGCCCGCGAGGAACTGGTCGCGGCGCTGGCGGAGATCCGGCGGACCGGTCTGGCCCTCAACGACCAGGAGCTCACGGCCGGGTTGCGGTCGGTCGCCGTGCCGGTGCGCGACCGTCACGGGAACGTCTGCGCGGCGCTGGGCGTCGCCGTCCACCTGAGCGCGTGGAACGCCACGGCCGAAGCCGTCGTGGCCCGCCTGGAAGGGCCGCTGCGCCACGCGGCGCAGGAGATCTCCCGGCGGATGGGGCACCTCGAATGACGCCGCGACCCGCACGGCGGGATGCGGTTCCGGTACACGGAACCCCGTAAGGTGACCACCTGCCGGAAGTCGTCCGATCCTCCGGTCACGACGTCCGGCGACCAGGCCCCGGGTGAGGAGCGACAGTGATGACCCCGGCCCTCTTTGTCCGTCAGCACATCGCCGGCGCATGGACCGACTCACCCAACGGACGCACCTACGAGAGCCTGGACCCCTGGTCCGGCGAGGTGGTGGCGGTCGTCGCCGCCGGCGACCAGGACGACGCGCGGGCCGCGATCGAGGCGGCCGACCAGGCGTTCGCCGGCTGGTCGCGGGCCCTGCCCCACGTTCGTCAGTCGGTCCTGCTGCGCGCGGCGGACGTCGTGGAGCGGCGGCGCGACGAGATCCTCGTCCTGCTGGCCCGGGAGACGGGCTGCACCCGCCACTTCGGCGACGTCCAGCTCGATTTCGCGCTGTCCCTGCTGCGGCAGTCCGCGGCGCTGCCGTACGCCGCGGACGGGCAGCTGATCCCGTCCGACCGGCCGGGCACGCGGTCGATGGCGATCCGCCGGCCGGTGGGGGTGGTCGGCGCGATCGCCCCGTGGAACGCGGCGCTGGCGCTGACCGGCCGCGCGATCGTCGGGCCGCTGGCCCTCGGCAACACGGTGGTGCTCAAGCCCTCACAGGAGGCGCCCGCGTGCGGGGCCCTGTGGGCGGAGATCTTCGAGGAGGCCGGACTGCCGCCGGGCGTGCTGAACGTGGTGACGCACGCCCCGGGAGAGGCCTCGCTGATCGGCGACGAGCTGATCGCGAACCCGCTGGTACGACGGCTGAGCTTCACCGGCTCCACCGCCACGGGCCGGCGGCTCGCGGAGGCGGCGGGCCGGCACCTCAAGCGGATCCTGCTCCAGCTCGGCGGACAGAACCCCATGATCGTCCTCGACGGGGTGGACCTCGACCACGCGGCCTCCGCGGCCGCCTACGGCGCCTTCGTCCACCAGGGCCAGGTCTGCATGGGCGCCCGGCGGATCTTCGTCGAGCGCTCCATCGCCGACGCCTTCCTGGAGCGTCTCGCCGCCAGGGTGTCCTCCCTGCCGGTGGGCAACCCGCTGGACCCCGGGACGGTGATCGGGCCGGTGATCAACCAGTGGGCGCTCTCGACGATCGGCCGCCGGGTGGAGGAGGCCGTGGCGGCCGGCGCGCGGATCGTGACGGGCGGGACGGCCGCGCCGCCCTGCTACCCGGCGACGGTGCTGACCGACGTGCCCGAGGACATCGAGCTGGCCCTGGACGAGACCTTCGGTCCGGTGGTGGTCGTCACCGTGGTGGAGGACCGCGACGAGGCCGTCGCCCGGGCCAACGCCTCCGGATTCGGCCTCGCCGCGGCGGTCCTGGCGGCGGACTCGGTGCAGGGCCTGGAGGTCGCCCGCCGGATCGACGCCGGCATCGTCCACGTGAACGACCAGCCGGTGAACGACGAGCCGCAGATGCCGTTCGGCGGTACCCGGGACAGCGGCTGGGGCCGGTTCGGCGTCGGCTTCGTGGCCGAGGAGTTCACCGAGCTTCAGTGGGTCACCACCCGGGACACCCCCCGCGCCTACCCCTTCTGAGGCAGCCGTCGCCGGATCCCGGGGCGGCCGCCCCGGGGCACCGTGCGGCCCTTGGCGTTTCCTACGAACGGGCCCGCGGCGTCGACCTGCAGGAACGAACAGTAGAATCCGGTTACGTGACTTCTCCCGCCAAGCCCCGCATTCCGAACGTCCTCGCCGGACGCTACGCCTCCGCCGAGCTCGCCACGCTCTGGTCGCCCGAGGAGAAGGTGAAGCTCGAGCGCCGGCTCTGGCTCGCCGTGCTCCGGGCGCAGAAGGACCTCGGGATCGAGGTGCCGGAGGCCGCCCTCGCCGACTACGAGCGGGTGCTCGACCAGGTCGACCTGGCCTCCGTCGCCGAGCGCGAGAAGGTCACCCGGCACGACGTGAAGGCCCGGATCGAGGAGTTCAACGACCTCGCCGGCCACGAGCAGGTCCACAAGGGCATGACGTCCCGCGACCTGACCGAGAACGTCGAGCAGCTGCAGATCCGCCTCTCCCTCGAGCTGGTCCGCGACCGGGTGGTGGCCGTGCTGGCCCGCCTGGGCCGCCTGTCCGCCGAGTACGGCGAGCTCGTGATGGCCGGCCGGTCCCACAACGTGGCCGCCCAGGCCACCACCCTCGGCAAGCGCTTCGCCACCGCCACCGACGAGCTGCTGGTGGCGTACCACCGCGTCGAGGAGCTGCTGGGCCGCTACCCGTTGCGCGGCATCAAGGGCCCCGTCGGCACCTCCCAGGACATGCTGGACCTGCTCGGCGGCGACGCCGGCAAGCTCGCCGAGCTCGAGGACCGCATCGCCGCCCACCTCGGTTTCGGCCAGGCCTTCACCTCGGTGGGCCAGGTCTACCCGCGCTCCCTGGACTACGAGGTCGTCACCGCCCTCGTGCAGCTCGCCGCCGCGCCGTCCTCGCTGGCCAAGACGATCCGCCTGATGGCCGGCCACGAGCTGGTGACCGAGGGCTTCAAGCCCGGGCAGGTCGGCTCGTCCGCGATGCCGCACAAGATGAACACCCGCTCCTGCGAGCGCGTCAACGGCCTGATGGTGATCCTGCGCGGCTACGCCTCGATGACCGGCGAGCTGGCCGGCGACCAGTGGAACGAGGGCGACGTCTCCTGCTCCGTGGTCCGCCGCGTCGCGCTGCCGGACGCGTTCTTCGCGCTGGACGGCCTGCTGGAGACCTTCCTGACCGTCCTCGACGAGTTCGGCGCGTTCCCCGCCGTGGTCGCCCGCGAGCTGGACCGCTACCTGCCGTTCCTGGCCACCACCAAGGTGCTGATGGCCTCGGTGCGGGCCGGTGTGGGCCGCGAGGAGGCCCACGAGGCCATCAAGGAGAACGCGGTGGCCTGCGCCCTGGCCATGCGCGAGCAGGGCGCCGAGCGCAACGAGCTGCTGGACCGGCTGGCCGCCGACGCGCGCATCCCGCTGGACCGCGCGGCGCTGGACGAGCTGATGGCGGACAAGCTGTCCTTCACCGGCGCGGCCGCGGACCAGGTCGGCGTGGTCGTCGCCCGCGTCGAGGAGGTCCTCAAGGCGCATCCGCGGGCCGCCGCGTACACCCCCGGGGCGATCCTCTGACCGCGCTCGGCGACCACCGGTGAGCCCCCGTTTCACCCGCGAGGAGCTCGAGGCCGCCCGCGACCGCATCGTCCCCGATGTGGCCGCGGGCGGCCTGCGCGTGCTGTTCTGCGGGATCAACCCCGGGCTGATGACGGCCGCCACCGGGCACCACTTCGCGCGCCCGGGCAACCGGTTCTGGCCCGTCCTGCACCGGTCCGGCTTCACGCCCCGGCAGCTCGACCCCTCCGAGCAGCGGGAGCTGCTCTCCTACGGGCTCGGCATCACCAACGTGGTGGCGCGGGCGTCCGCGCGGGCGGACGAACTCACCGCGGAGGAGTACCTGGAGGGCGGGCGGATCCTCGAGGCCAAGACGGAGCTGCTGCGGCCGCGCTGGCTCGCGGTCCTGGGCATCACCGCCTACCGGGCCGCGTTCGGCGACCGGAAGGCGACGGTGGGCCCGCAGGAGCGCGTCCTGCCCGGCGGCACCGGCGTCTGGGTGCTCCCCAACCCCAGCGGCCTCAACGCCCACTGGACCCTGGCGACCATGGCCGAGGAGTACGCCCGCCTCCGTCAGGCCGCCGAGGAACCGCCCCGCCGGTGAGCCGGCCCGGGCAGGCGCCGGTCCCCGGGCATGCGCCGGTGCCCGGGCAGCGGCTACGACACCCTGTCCGTGAGGACGCGCTCGAGGGCGGCCCGGCCGGCGGGTCCCCAGGCCGGCTTGCCACCGGGCAGGCCGCGGTCCCCGTTCTGGCCCATGAGCATGAGGAACAGGCCCTTCAGAACGGCCAGTCCGCGGGCGCGCCGGATCGTCCCCTCGTTCGCACGCGCGTACGCGTCGAAGAAGCGCGAGACGGCGCCCGCGGGGAGGATCACCCATGCGGCGGCGAGGTCCCAGGCCGGGTCGCCGGCGAACAGGGCGTCGAAGTCGATCACGCCTGAGAGCGTCCCGTCGGAGACGACCACGTTCGCGGGGTGCAGGTCGCCGTGCACCCACAGGGGCGGGCCCTCCCACTCGGGTGCCGCGACGGCGTCGTCCCAGACGGCACGAACGTCGTCGGCGAGACCGGCGAGCGCGGCGGGAGCGAGGGCGTGGAAGAAGTACTCGAAGCCGTCCGTGCACTTGTCGGGGTGACCGCCGCGGTCCTCACTGATCGGTGCGTCCTCGGGAGCCTCCGTGTGGAGCGCGGTCAGGAACGCGGCCAGCGTGTCGGCCGCGTCGTCGCCGCGGCTGATGGAGGAGTGGTCCAGCGGCTCGCCCGGGACCCACGTCATGACCGCCCAGGGCCTCGGGAAGCGCGGGGACGGTTCACCGATCCGTACGGGGCGGGGAACCGGAAGCGGCAGGCGGGGGCCCAGGACCGGCAGCCACCGGCACTCCTTGCGCAGGAGCGCCGAGGCGCCCTCCTGCCGCGGCATCCGCACGGCCAGGTCGTCCCCGAGGCGCCACATCTGGTTGCCCCACCCGCCCACCACTTCCCGCAGGGCCGGTCCAGCGAGGTCCGGATGCTGCTCCAGCAGCAGATCGCGCACCAGGTCCGCCGTGATCTCGAACTCGTCGTCGGTCATGCCAAGTCACCCTACTCGTGGAGGACTTCGGCGCCTCGCCGGTGATCCGCGACGCTTCACATCCGGGACCTCAGGACGTCGACCTCACAGCCCGGCGCGAACGGGTCGAAGCCGTGCTCGGCCAGCCAGCGAACGGCCAGCAGGCTGCGCAACGACCACCACGCCTGGATCACGTCGCGGTCGATGTCGGCGCCGTAGCCGGCGAGGACGTCGTCGAGGTGCTCCTCGTGCCCCAGGGTGAAGGTGGCGAGGTCGTACAGGGCATCACCCTGGCCCGCCTCGGACCAGTCGATGACGCCCGTGACCTCGTCGCCGTCGAGGAAGACGTGCGCGATCTGCAGGTCGCCGTGCGTGAACGCCGGTGTCCAGGGGCGGAGTGCGGCCTCGGCGACCCGTCGGTTGCGGGTGACCAGGTCGGCGGGCAGGACGCCGTTCGTCACGAGCGCCTCGCACTCGGCGTCGAGTTCCGCCGTCAGCGCGACGACGCTCCGGCCGGCCCGGCCCTGCCGGGGCGGCAGCGGGGCGTCGTGCAACTTCCGCATGGCGGCGCCCGCGGCGGCCCACGCCGCCGGCGATCCGGTCGACGGCCCACCGAGGCGCCCGAGCGTCGTCCCCGCGAGTGCGGCGAGCGCCAGCACGGTCGGCTTGCGCCACAGGATCCGGGGGGTCGGGACCGGTGCCAGCGACATCGCCTCGACCTCGGCGTCGAGGCGTGTCCGGTCGGCGTCCACCTTCAGGAACACGTCTCCGACGCGCAGGGTCGCGCGCTCCGCATGGGCCACGACGACTTCCACCTTGTCCATGGGCGACCAGTATCCCGGGGACGGCGGCCGACATCACCGGGATGGCCGAGCCCCTGGGGCGTCCACGTCTACGGCGGGTCCTCCGTGGTCACCACGGCGAGGAGGGCGTACGGGGGTTCGAGGCCGTGGTGCAGGACACCGAGAGCCAGCCAGCGGTCCTCGGCCCACCAGAGGTGCACCTCCGTCAGCTCCTCGCAGAGCCGTCCCCACGGCTCGGGTATCTCCTCCCCCGCCTCGCCGGCGCGTATCAGCGCCCCCCGAAGGCCGACCCGTTGCGGCTCCCCCCACCGCGCCGACAGGCGCTGCGCGAGCGCCTCCCGCTCGTGCTCGTACTCCGCCGCCGCCTCCGCCGCCAGGCCCGGGTCGCCCTCGGAGCAGTCCTCGCCCAGGAGCTCGGCCGCCCGCCATCCCGGGCCGCACCGGGCCAGGGCGGCGCCGGGGTCCGGGTCCGCGCCCTCCTCCGGCAGGTCCGAACCGCACAGCCGTTCCACGACGGCGACATGACGTGCGATGCTCATGCGTTCCAGTAAACCCGCCGCCACCGACAACTGCCGTTGTGTCAGGCCCTGCCGGGCCGCGGACCCGTCCGGGTCGCAACCCGAGGTAACCGGATCCCCGCCCTCGCCGGGACGTTGAACGACGAGTAACATCCGGCCAACACCTCGCGAGCTGGGAGGACGGACCAGTGGGACGCCTGACCGGCGGTGACCCCTCGCTGCTGCGGCGGATCAACTCCGCCGTGGTGCTGCACGCGCTGCGCGCGGTCGACTTCGCCACCCTCACCGAGATCACCCGCGTCACCGGCCTGTCGCGTCCCACCGTGGAGGGCGTGGTCGAAGGCCTGATCCAGGCGGGTCTGGTGACGGAGGCGGCGGCGGACGAGAGCGCGACACGCCGTCAGGGCCGCCCCGCCCGCCGGTTCCGGTTCCGTGCCGAGGCCGGCCATCTGCTGGGGCTGGAGATCGGCGCCCACCGGGTGACCGCGCTCCTGGCGGACCTGGACGGGCGCGTCCTGGACAGCATCACCAGCGAGGTGGCGGAGACCGCCCCCGCGGACGACCGCATCGACTCCCTGCGCACCGCCGTCAACGAACTCCTGCGCCGCGCCGGGGTCTCCGGCGGCTCGCTGCGCGCGGTCGGCGTCGGCACCCCCGGCATCGTCGAGGCGGACGGCACGGTCCGCCTCGGCACCGCGCTGCCCGAGTGGACGGGTCTGCGGCTCGGCGAGCGGCTCAGCCGTTCGTTCAAGTGCCCGGTGCTGGTGGAGAACGACGCCAACGCCGCCGCGGTGGCGGAGCACTGGAAGGGCGCGGCCGTCGACTCGGACGACGTGGTCTTCGTGTTGGCCGGCCTCAGTCCCGGGGCGGGCTCGCTGATCGGCGGGCGGCTGCACCGGGGGTTCGGCGGCGCGGCGGGCGAGATCGGCGCGCTGCACCTGCTGGGCCGTGAGGCGACGCCCGAGACCCTGCTGTCCACCGAGGGCGAGCCGTTGCGTCCGCTGGACGAGCAGGCCGTGGCCCAGGTGTTCCAGCACGCCCGTGACGGCGACGAGGGGTCCCGGGCCGCGGTCGACCGGTTCATCCGGCGGCTGGTCCACGACGTGGCGGCGCTGGTGCTGGCGATGGACCCGGAGCTGGTGGTGGTCGGCGGCTGGGCGGCGGGGCTGGACGACGTGCTGGAACCGCTCCGCGGCGAGCTGTCCCGGTACTGCCTGCGCACACCGCGGGTGACCCTCTCCCAGCTCGGCGAGGCCGCCGTCGCCACCGGGGCGCTGCGCCTCGCGCTGGACCATGTCGAGGAGCAACTGTTCGCGGTGGACAGCACGGTGACCGCCCGCCGGTGACGGCAGGCCGGTGACCGCGCCGGGTGACCGCCCGCGCAATCGACCACGGGCGGTCACCGGGCAGGACGGGCACCGCCGGTGCGGTCACCGCGACGGGTCAGGAGACCTGCCGCTCGCTGTCGTGGACGATGCGCACGTCGCCGGCCGCGCCGAAGGTGAGCCGGCAGGTGTCGGCCCGGTAGGTGGCCACCGAGACCGCGGCCGTCCGCCCCTCGGCGAAGAACCGCGTGGTGACCATCAGCACCGGCGCTCCGGGCAGCCTGTCGAGGTCCTTGGCGTCCTCGGCGCGGGCGGTGCCCAGCTCCACGGCGCGGTCCTGGCCCTCCAGCGTGAGCCGCTGGAGCTCCCGCAGCACCGCGCGGGCGCGAGCCGGTCCGCCGGGCACGTCGATGGCCGTCAGCTCGGGCACCGAGCGGGCGGGCACGTGCAGGAGCTCGGCCGCGACGATCTGCCCGTGCGCCGACAGCGAGCGCCGCACGGTGTGCACCGTCTCGTCGCCGGTGACGCCCAGCGTGGCCGCCACGGCGGCGGTCGCGGCGCCCTGCGTGCAGTCGGCCGGCTGCCAGGCGTCCCCCGGCGCCCCCGGCCACAACGGCCGTTCCGTCTCCACGGCCACGCCGACGCGCGGCGGGGCTACGGTGGTGCCGACGCCGCGGCGGCGCTGCAGCCGGCCTTCCAGTTCGAGTTGTTCCAGAGCCTGGCGGAGCGTGGCCCTGGCGACGCCGAAGCGGGCCGCGAGCTCCCGCTCGTTGGGCAGCACCTCACCCACCGAGAACTCGGTGTCGAGTGCCTGGCTCAGCACGGTCCGCAGATGCCAGTACTTCGGCTCCGACACCGCTTCCAGCTGCGTGGTCCCCACCCTGTCCTCCACGGTGCGCGTGGCCGGCGACGTTTTTGACGCCCTTGTTTATTAAAGGTTGTTGAACTTTCCTGCGACCATAGGACGCCCCCCAAACCTGGTCAAGACCAATCCTGGAACCTGGGGAGAAAACGGGCAGGGAACGCCACACGCCGTTCACGAGACGTTCGTGATCGAAGACCGCCGGTCAAGGACGGTAGACCGACACCGGTGAGCCGGCCCTGGGGCAGGTTACGCATCGCGGATGGCGGTCCGGGGCCGGTGAGGGCGTCGTCCCCTACCCGTCGGCGGTCGTTGCTGACAAGCTGTCGGCCGGTTCGACGTACCCACGACCCACCCCCGGACGAGGAGCAGCCCATGACCGACACCGTCTCCTTCGAGGTGCCCTCCGCCGGCGGCCCGAGGACCGTGACTCTCGCCTGCGAACGGCGGGGCGCCGGCGAACCTCTCCTGCTGTTGCACGGCATCGGTCACCACCTCCAGGCCTGGGACCCGGTGAGCCGGATCCTGGCCGCGGACCGGGAGGTGATCGCCGTGGACCTCCCGGGCTTCGGGTCCTCCCCCGCGCTGCCGCAGGGGCTGGAGTACGACCTGGCGACGGTCACGACGGTGCTGGGCGGTCTGTGCGAGGCGCTGGGCGTCGGGCGGCCGCACGTGGCGGGCAATTCGCTCGGCGGGCTGCTCGCGCTGGAGATGGGCCGCCGCCGGCTCGCCCGGACGGTGACCGCGCTCTCCCCGGGCGGGTTCTGGTCGCCGGGCGAGTGGCGCTACGCCGCCTCGGTGCTGCGGGTGATGCGGGAGGGCGCGTCGCGGCTGCCGCTGCCCGTCGTCCGGCAGCTGGCCCGCTCGACCGCCGGCCGGGCCGCGCTGACCGGCACCATCTACGCCCGGCCGGGCCGTCGCGCGCCGGAGGCGGTGGTGGCCGAGACCCTGGCACTGAAGCACGCGCCGGGCTTCGAGGCGACCCTGCGCGCGGGCGCCGGGCTCGCCTTCACCGACGACCTGCCGGGGCTCCCGGTCACCGTGGCCTGGGGCGACAAGGACCGCCTGTTGCTCCCCCGTCAGGGCGTGCGGGCCAAGCGGATCATCCCGGAGGCCCGGCTGGTGCGTCTGCGGGGCTGCGGCCACGTGCCGATGAACGACGACCCGGCGCTGGTCGCCCGGGTGGTCCGCGACGGCAGCGGCGTCGACGGCAGCAGCGGCAGCGGCAGCGGCAGCGGCAGCGGGGCCACGGAGGGCTGAATGGCCCGGCCGGGTGACCGCGGAGCGCGTTGTTCACCTCCGGTTTCCGTGCGGGCCGCGCGGCGGGAGTAGGTGTTGCTGCGCACGGCGGCAGCCGCTCGCGCCGTGTGCCGGTCCACCGGGTCCCGCACCCCGCTTCCGGTCCGCGGGGGCCGGCCCTCCGTGTCCCGCACCGCCGGCCGCCGGTACGCCGGGGCCCGCGCGGGGCCGGTTCCGGCCCGTTCCCGTCCCGCTCCTTCTTCCCGTTCCTGGAGGCGCCCCATGTCCGACCCGTCGACCCAGCCGCCCGCCCCCGCACGCCGCGGCGTCCTGCGGGGCGCACTCGCCGCCTCGGCTGCCCTCGCGCTGCCCGCGGGTCTCGGCTCCGCCGTCCCGGCGTTCGCGCTCTCCGGCCGCCCCCGCGCCGGGTGGGGCGTGCAGGCCGGTGACGTGACCTCCGACTCGGGCCTGGTCTGGGTGCGGTCCGACCGCCCGGCCCGGATGGTCGTCGAGGTCTCGCCGACCGAGTCGTTCCGCAGGGTGCGCCGCGTGCCGGGCCCGCTGCTGGGCGAGGGCACCGACTTCACCGGCACCACGCGGCTGCGCGGTCTGCCGCCCGGTGAGCAGATCCACTACCGGGTGGTGCTGGCCGACCCCGACGACCCGCGCCGCACCGGGGAGCCGGTCACCGGCGCCTTCCGCACGGCCCCCGCTCGGCGCCGCGACGGGGTGCGGTTCCTGTGGTCGGGCGACATCGCGGGGCAGGGCTGGGGCATCAACCCGGACATCGGCGGCTACCGGATCTTCGACGCGATGGGCCGGCTGGACCCCGACTTCTTCCTGCTCAGCGGCGACAGCGTCTACGCCGACGGGCCGATCGCCGCCACGGCGGCACTGCCGGACGGACGGCTGTACCGGAACGTGGTCACCGAGGAGAAGTCCAAGGTCGCGGAGACCCTGGCCGAGTTCCGCGGCAACTTCCGTTACAACCTGCTGGACGAGAACCTGCGCCGCTTCAACGCGCGGGTGCCGAGCATCGTGCAGTGGGACGACCACGAGGTGCGCAACAACTGGTACCCGGGCCAGGTGATCGCCGACACGGACGCCCGTTACACCGAGAAGCGCGTCGACGTGCTGGCCGGGCGGGCCCGCAGGGCGGTGAGCGAGTACTACCCGGTCTCCACGCTCACTCCGGGCGTCCGCGAGGGCCGGATCCACCGGGTGGTGCGCCACGGCCCGCTGCTCGACGTGTTCGTGCTCGACATGCGCACCTTCCGCAACGCCAACTCCGCCGGAACCGACGCCGTCGATCCGCAGGGCATCCTCGGCCGCGAGCAACTGGATTGGCTGAAGCGCGAGTTGGCCCGGTCGCGGGCGGTGTGGAAGGTGATCGCGTCGGACATGCCGCTGGGTCTGGTGGTGACGGACACCACCGAGGGCAGTCACAACGTCGAGGCGGTCGCTCAGGGGGACCCGGGTGAGCCGCTGGGGCGCGAGCTGCAGATCGCGGAGCTGCTGCGGTTCGTCAAGCACCGCCGCGTCACCGGCACGGTGTGGCTGACCGCGGACGTCCACCACACCTCGGCCCAGCACTACCAGCCCTCGCGGGCGGCGTTCACCGACTTCGAGCCGTTCTGGGAGTTCGTCTCCGGCCCGCTCAACGCCGGCGCGTTCCCGGCGACCCCCCTGGACGGCACCTTCGGACCGGAGCGGGTGTTCGTGAAGGCTCCGGCCACCTCCAACGTCTCGCCGGCCGACGGCTACCAGTTCTTCGGCGAGGTGGAGATCGACGGCGACAGCGGCGAGATGACGGTCCGGCTGCGCGAGCAGGACGGGGCGGTGCTGTTCACCAAGGTGCTGCAACCGGGTCTCGTCGGCCAGTAGGCCGGGGCCGGCGCCCTGGGCGGTCGGAGGCCCGACCACCGCGGCCGCAAAGGCAGTTGTCGGTGGTCACCCCTACGGTCCTCCCATGACGCGATCACTGCAGGCCGTGGCCTATGCGCGTCCCTCCGCGCTGCGCTCCACCGCGGAGGGACGGCTCCTGGGACTGGAGACCTCCCGGGGCGCGACGCCCACGGGCGTCCAGGACCACCCCGGCTTCTTCTCCGGCTTCCTCACGCACCCCCAGGCGGCCTCCGCGGGCCTGTTGGCGGTGGCCGACGTGGCGGCGGCCCGCTACCACCAGCCCCAGGCGCGCGCCTCGCTCGACCCGGTGGTGACGGGCAACGGCGACCGGCTCCGCTTCGAGTCCTTCTCCGGCTGCTGCGGCGTGTACGCCCGCCTCGACGTCCTCGACGACGGCCTGGACGGCGGGGAGATCGGTCACGGCACCACCAACGTCGACGTCAACAACCCGCTGCGGGAGGCGCTTTCCCGGGTGGGCGCCCTCGATCCGGTTCATCTGCGGGTGGGTCCGGACGAGTTGGCGGTGACGACGACGGACGGCCCGGTCGTCGAGAAGAAGGTCCCGCTGCCGGACCGCTGGCTGCGCGGCTTCGCGGAGTCGCAGGTGGTCGCGGCCGGTTTCGAGCTGCGGGCGGAGCTCCCGGCCGCCGAGGCGGTCCGGTTCCTGCGCTCGCTGCCGCGCGGCCGGAGCCGGGGCGGTGCCTCCTGGGTGGTGCCCGCTGGGCGGGGGCTGCGGCCGACCACCAGGCCGGTACCGGGCGCCGTGTGCCTTCCGGGGCCGGAGCGGCTGGCCGCCCTGCAGCGGGTGCTGCGGCACGCGACCGCGCTGCGGGTCTACGGGCCCGCCGTGTCCGGCACGGACGCCGCCGCGAGCGCCTGGGAGGCGGTGCTGCCGGGCATGCGGCTCACCCTAACCCTGTCGCCGGACGCCTCCCGCGGCTTCTCCGGAGAGGGCGGCGTCCTCGACGCGCTGGCCTCGGGTGACGCCGCCGAGGACGCGGAGCTGATATCCGTGCTGCTGGCGTGGGAGCCGCGGATCGACGTCGCCGACCTGGCGGCCGCCTCCGGCCTGACCGCCGAGCGTGTGCGCGCCGCCCTGGTGCGGCTCGGCACCTCCGGGCGGGTGGGTTACGACCCGGCCGAGGCCGCCTACTTCCACCGTGAGCTGCCGTACGACGCCGGCCGGGTGGAGCGGCACAACCCGCGGCTGCGGGACGCCCGGGCGCTGCTGGCGGCGGGCGCGGTCGCCCTGGACGGCGCGACCGGCACGGTCACCGCCGAGGACGGCCACCGGCACCGGGTGCGTGAGGAGAACGGTGCGCTGACGTGCACCTGCTTGTGGTGGGCGAAGTACCGGGGCGGACGCGGGCCCTGCAAGCACGCGCTGGCGGTCCGGATGGCTCGACGGGAGGGCCGGTCGTGACGAAGGCGGCGACGGAGCACGAGGTGTGCGCGGCGGTGCACGAGGGCGCGACCGACCGTGCGGCCGCTCTGCTGGCGGCGATGCCCGCGGGCGAGCGGCGTGCGCTGGTCCCGGAGTGGGAGCGGCTGCGCAAGGAGTTCCGCCAGGACTGGGGCCGGCAGCGGCGGGTCTACCCGGCCCTCCATCTGGCCGGGGCGGCCTCGCTGACCGGGGCGGCGGCGGTCGCGACCTGGCTCACCGCGGCCGACTTCCGGTGGATGGCGGCCCCGACCGGCCTGCTGCTGGGGGCGCTGCGGGACCGGGAGCCGCACTGGCTCGCCGACGTCGCCCGCCGGGTCGCCGCGCGCCCGGTCTCCGCCGGCGTCGACCACGCCCTGCTGGACGGGCTGGCACGGCTGGCCGACTGCCCGCCGCCGGTCACCGAGGCGTCCGTGCACGCCTGGATCCAGCACGTCAACGGCACGTGGGAGGACCGGGACGGTGTCGGTGAACGCATTCGCACCACACGCCACCTCGCGGCGATGGTCGCCGGCCTCTTCACCACGACCGACGCGGGCCGCGCCATGGCGAACCTGCCTTCCGCCGGCGGCGGGGACAGCTGGGTCACCGTGCTGGCGCGGCTCACCGCAGAGGGCGTCCTGGACCGGCGGGCGATGGTGGAGGGCTGCGTGGCACGGCTGTTGCGCGGCGGCCCTGCCGCCGACCAGCGGGTGTTCCTCAACCTGCTGGCCGCGCTGGAACTCACCGGGGAGGAACGCCGGGCGCGGACCGCCGACTGGTCGGCGCTGGCCGCGGACGGTATCCCGACGGTCGCCGCCCACGCCCAGGCGGTGCTGGGCGAACTGGCCCTGGCCGGTGACCTCCCCGACCGGGATCTGGCGGACCTGTCGGCCTCGGTGTTCTTCCGCCCGGAGAAGAAGCTGGTCCGTTCCCAGCTCGTCCTGCTCGGCAAGGTGCTGTCCGCCCGGCCGGACGCGGCGAACCTCCTGCTGCCGGGCCTCGCCCATGCCTTCGGGCAGCCGGACGCCGACGCGCAGGAGCGGGCGCTGCGGCTGCTGGAACGGCACCTGGACAAGGTGTCCGACGAGCAGGCGCGCGAGGAACTGGGCCACGCGGCCGACCAGTTGTCCCCGGCGCTGCGCGTCCGTGCGCTGACGGCGCTGGGCGTGGAGGCGCAGGAGGAGACACCGGAGGCCTACGAGGAGACGCTGCCGCCGGTGCCCGCCCCCGCCCGGCTCGCTCCGGCGCCTGCGTCGCCGGCCGAACTGGCGGAGGAGGTGGGCGTGTTGTTCGCCCGGCGCGACGCCGACGTGGCGTCCTTCGAGCGGGTGCTGGACGGTCTGGTCCGCCTCGCCCACCGGGACCGGGCGGCGCTGCTGGACGCGCTGGCCCCGGTCCTCGCCCGCGTCGAGTGGCACGACGCGGCACCGGACAGCTGGAGGGCGCCCGAGCGCTACTTCGCCGTCGACGCCGTCTACCGCGACGCCCGGCATCTCGTCGAGATGCTGCTCGCCGCGTTGACGGGCCAGGTCTCCGAGGAGGTGCTGCGACCGGGCACGCACGGCACCGTCCCCGCCAGGCAGTGCGCCCACGGCCCGCTGTGCCTGGCCCTCGACGCACGGGTCAGGGAGGTCGCCCACCGGATGCGGACCGGTGCGGTCCCGCCCTTCCTGCTGTCCACGCCGACCTGGAGTACCGGCTCCGTCGATCCTTGGGAGCTGGTGGGCCGGCTGGAGCTGTACTCGGCCGCGGGGATCGTCCCGCTGAGATACGACTTCGCCCAGGCGCTCCTGCGGGTACGCCGCGCGGACCGGCCCGCGGCCGAGGCGGCGGCCGCGCGCGCCGCGACACTGGTGACCCCGGAGGGCGAGCACCTGGCCCGCTGGTTGACCGCGTCCGATCCCCTCCCCGCGACACCGGAACGGCGGACGGTCGACCGGCGGGTGCGGCCGGGACTGGGCGAGTGCTCCGCGCTGGTGCGGGACTTCCCCGGCGCCTTCGCGCGTCTGGGCGAGCCGGTGCTCGCCGACGTCCAGCGCTTCTGGTGCTACCACTTCGACGACGGTGCCCGGCCGCACCTGCTCGCCATGCTCCCCGAGGACCGCGAACTGCTCGCGGCACGACTGGTGCACGACGCGATCGCCTCCGCCGTGCAGGACCAGCGGCGCGGCGCGGCGGTGCTTCCGCTGCTGGCGGAGACCGGCGGGCCCGCCGGTCCGGCCACCCACCTGTGCGTGGCCTACGGGCTCGGCTCCCGTCATCCCGAGGACCGGCTGGCCGCCGTGGACGCCCTGCTGGTGCTGGCGGCACGCGGGCAGCTCGACCGGGTACGCCTGGGAGCCGACCTCGGCGAACTGGTGTCCCTCGGCGCGGTCAAGGCGACACGGCTAGCCGACTCGCTGCGCACGGCCGCCGCCACCGGGGCATGCGCCACCGTCGGCGATGTGCTCCGCCACGCGCTGCCGGCGCTGCTGGCCGAGGGCGTGGAGCCGGCCCGGGGGCTGGGCGACCTGCTGGGCGTGGCCGCGGAGTGCGCGGAGCGGACGGGCTCCACGGGGGCGCTGCCCGGCCTGGACCGGGTCGCCGGGCGCTCGGGCTCCTCCCGGCTGGTGCTGGAGGCGCGACGGCTGCGGGCGGCGCTGAACGGGGAGGCGGTCCGATGACCACGGGAGGCGAGCTGGTCACGGCGATCCGCGCCGGCGACACGGTACGGACACTGGACCTGCTGGAGGGCCTGTCGGCCGCGGAACGCCGGTCGCTCGTACCGGAGTTGCGGGGCCTGCGCGCGGAACTGCGACGCGACCCGTGGGCCGGCGCCTCGCGAACCGCCTACCCGCCGCTGCTGGCGGCGGGGGTGGCGTGCCAGAGGGGAGCGGCTGCCGTCGCCTCCTGGCTCACCGGCTCGGACCTGCGGTTCGGTGCCGGAAGCGCCGTTACGGCCCCGACGGTGCTGCGGCTGGTGGAGGACCGGGGAGCCGACTGGCTGGCCGATCTGGCGGCGCGTCTCGCGGCCCGGCCCGCGTCGGCCGAGGTGTCCTTCGAGCTGATGTCCGGCCTGGTCCGGCTGGCCGACTGCCCGCCCCCGGTCACCGAGGGGTACGTGACCGGCTGGGTCCGCCACCGCACCCGGGCGGTGCGGGCCGAGGACGGCACCCTGCTGGAACGCCTGCGCGGCGACGGGGATCTGCGGCCGATGGTGGGCGCGCTCTTCGAGATCGAGGACATGGGCCTGCTGCTGGACGGGGCCGGCGCGTGGTCCGGCGCCCTCCTGGTGCTCACCGGCGAAGGGCTGCTGCCCAGGGAGGTGATGATCGACGGCTGTCTCTCCCGGCTGCTGCGCGGTGGAAGGGCGGGCGATGTGCGGTTCTTCCAGAACCTGTTGACCGGACTCGAGCTCACCGCCCGGGAGCGGCGCCAGCGGGTCGCCGACTGGCGGGCGCTGGCCGCCGACGGGCCGTCCACCGTGGCCGGTCACGCCCGGACGGTGCTCGGCGAGCTGGCACTGGACGGCACGCTTTCCGCGAGCGCTCTCGCGGAGATCTCGGCGGCGGTGCTGTTCCGCCCGGAGAAGAAGCTGATTCGTGCCCAGTTGACGCTGATCGGCAGGTATCTGTCCCGGCATACGGACGCGGCGGGCGAGCTGCTGGCCTGCCTCGGTCCGGTCCTCGGCCACCAGGACGCGGCCCTGCGTGACCGCGCCCTGGCCCTGTTGGCGCGGCATCTGCCTCCGCCGCCCGACGGGGACGAGGTCCGCCAGGCGCTGGCGGCGGACGCCGCGTCGCTGCCCGCCGCCCCGCGTGAGCGACTGCTGCGGGTGCTCGGCCTGGGCGCTGAGGCCGACGCCGTGTTCGAGCCCTACGTCGAGGTCCTGCCGCCGGTGCGCGCACCGCGACGCCTGGCTCCGCCTCCGGCCACCGCCGCGGAGGTGGCCGAGGAGACCGGCGCCCTGCTGGCTTCCGGCCGGCGGGCCGCCGGGGACGACGTCGCCGCGTTCGAGCGGACCCTGGACGGCCTGGTGCGCTGGGCGCACCGGGACCGCGAGGCGCTGCTCGGGGCGCTCGAGCCGGTGGTCGCCACCCGGTGGTGGTCCGGCGGCGGGCGCTCACCCCGGGACGGCATGCGGGGCCGAAGCCGCTTCACCCACCACGCCCCCGGCTCCTTCGGCCTCGAGCACGGCGTCGATCTGGTTCTGGCGTCGCTGCACCTCGCCGTGAAGCTTTCCGCGCTGCACTCGGCGGTCGTGAACGCGGGCCCGGAGTACAGCTGCGTGCACGGACACCTGGCGCGCGCCTTCCAGATCCGGCTGTGGGAGGTGGCCCATCGGCTGCGCACCGATCCGCAGCCCTTCCTGCTCTCCACCCCGACCTGGGACGACGGCTCGCTGGAGCCCGCGGACCTCGTGGGTGGGCTGGAGGAGTACCGACGGCTGGAGGCCCGCGTCGGGGAGAACGACTTCGCCCAGGCACTGCTGCGTCTCCGGCTCACCGACCCCGCGGCCCGCGCGGCGGCGGCCGGGCGGGCCCGCGCCCTGGGCACACCGGAGGGCGAACGGCTGGCCCAGTGGCTGGACGCGGGCGGTCCCGGGCTTCCGCAGGGCCGGGCGGTGCCGGCGGGCGACCTCGTCGGGGTCGAGTACGCCGAGGCGCCCGCGTTGCAGCGCCTTCCGCGGGGCTTCCGCGGGCTGGGCATGCCGGTCGGCGCGCAGGGGTGCGACCACGCGTACTGTCCGGCCCGCGGCACCGGCCTCGAGAGGTACTGGCCCGCCCTGCTGCCGGGCCACCGCGAGCTGGTGGCGGCGCGTACCCTGCGCACGCTCTCGGCCTCCGTGTACCGGGACGGCCCGGTCGACACCGGGCTGCTGCCGCGGCTGGCCGAGTCGGGCGGCGATCCGGGGCCGGCGCTGCGTCTGTCGGTCGCCTACGGCTTGTTCGCCCGGTCCGCCGAGGACCGTCTGCCGGCCGTGGAGGCCCTGCTGCTGCTCGCCGCGCGGGGCGACCTGGACGCGGAGGCGACGGGGGCCGACCTGGCAACGCTGGTGCTGTCCGGCACGGTGGTGTCCTCCCGGCTCGCGAAGGCCCTGCGCACCGCGGCCCACGGCGGCGCCGGACGCACCACGTGGTCGGTGCTGCGGTGCCTGCTGCCGCCGCTGCTGGAGGCGGCCGAGCCGGTGAACGCCCGTGCCCTGGGCGACCTGCTGGCGGTCGCCGCCGACTGCGCGGAACGGATCGGCGCGCCGGACGCCGCGCCGGTACGGGGTGTGGACGCGGTGGCGGAGCGCG
The DNA here is from genome assembly GCF_040295685.1 of Streptomyces sp. NPDC002734. Taxonomy (NCBI): domain Bacteria; kingdom Bacillati; phylum Actinomycetota; class Actinomycetes; order Kitasatosporales; family Streptomycetaceae; genus Streptomyces; species Streptomyces sp. NPDC002734. The sequence goes on along the minus strand of NZ_JBEOVU010000010.1, from coordinate 124,600 downwards.
GTGGGTCCTCCCTCCTGGTCGCGCAGGCCCGCCGGTTGCGGGCGGCGACGGCCGCGGGCACAGCCCTGTCCCCGGTCGGTGGTTCCCGGTCCGGGGAGGCCTTCGTGTGAGATCCCCCATAGCGGACAGAAACGCGCTTAACCGGGCGGTCACAATCCGTTCGTGATCACGCAACACCCAACCCTCACCGTGGAGTCATGCATCGGAACATGACCGCGGAGCACCGCGCGAACAACGAACGTCCCGCCCCGTCCTGGCTGCGCCTGGCGCCGGCCGGTCTGAAGGCGTGGTGGTCAGGACGCCACGACGGCGCACCTCCGTCGAGTGATACCGATACCGGCGCCCGGCCGTCGTCCTCCACGGGACGGCGGACCGGGCAGGCCGGTCACGAGCTCCTGGAGGCCTCGGTCCCCGCCGCGCTGTGGCGGATGCGGGCCACGGTGCGCGACGAGCCGGGTTCCCTGGCGGCGCTCTGCACCCGGCTGGCCGGACTCGGGGTGGACATCGTCAGCCTCCAGACCCACCCGCTGGCCGACGGCGTGGTGGACGAGTTCCTCCTGCGTGCCCCCGCCGCTCTCACCGGATCCGAGCTCTCCACGCAGGTCGAGCAGGCCGGCGGCTGGGACGTCTGGACGGAACGCGGGGACGCCCACGACCTGGTGGACGCGCCCACCCGCGCGGTCGCCCTGGCCACCCGTACCGCCCTCGACCCCGCCGAACTCCCGCTCGCACTGCGGCAGTTGCTGGGCCGCTGCACCATCCGTCAGGTCCCGGGCGCGCAGGTCCGCCCGCACGGCCCGAGCGGTGACGGCGCGACGGGGACGACCGGCATCGACGAGGAGTGCGCCACGGTGATGCGGCTGCGCGCGCCGGACGGCGGCGCCATCACCGTCGAGCGCGCCCATCTGCCCTTCACCCCCGCCGAGTTCGCCCGAGCTCGCGCCCTGGTGGAGCTGGACGACCGCCTCGGCCCTCGGATCCCGCAGTCGGAGGACCTGCTGGCGCTGCCCGGCGCGGGCCGCATCACCATCCGCCGCGCCGGCCCGCGTGACCTGGAGGCGACCAAGGCGCTGCACGAGCGCTGCTCCCCGGAGACCCTGCGGCAGCGCTACCACGGTCCGGTGGCGGACGCGGACCGCTACCTGCGCCACCTGCTCAGTCCGAACTTCGGCCGCACGCTGGTCGTCGAGACCGGTCGCGGCCATGTCGTCGGGCTCGGGCACCTCATGTGGGACGGCGACGAGACCGAGGTCGCGCTGCTGGTCGAGGACTCCTGGCAGCGGCGGGGCCTCGGCGGCGAGCTGCTGTACCGGCTGGTGCGGATGGCCGCCGAGGCGGGCAGCGAGGCCGTCTACGCGGTGACCCAGGCCTCCAACACGGGCATGCTGGCGGCGATGCGCGGCCTGGACCTGCCGCTGGAGTACCAGGTCGAGGAAGGCACCCTGGTGATCACGGCCCGGGTGGAGCCGGTGCGGCCCGACCTGTCCCGGCACGCCGGCACCTCGGACTGAACCCCGGCGGACCCGCGGGGCGCACAAACGGAGCTGACGTGGGCCCTCCTCCTGGGAAAGGATGGGCCCATGTCAGACATCACCAACCCGCTGCCCCGTCAGGTCGCCGACGCCTACGTCGACGACCTGATCGCCCTCGACCCGATCACCGGCACCTACCTCGGCGTCGACGCGTGTTCGAACAGGCTCCCCGACCTCTCGCCGGCCGGCCAGGAGGCCATGGCCGAGCTCCAGCGGGCCACCCTGGCGCGGCTGGAGGAGGCCGAACGACGGCCCGGCGCCGACTCCGGCATCGAGCGGCGCTGCGCCCGGCTGCTGCGGGAGCGGCTGACCGCCGAACTGGCCGTCCACGAGGCCCAGGAAGGCCTGCGGGTGGTCAGCAACATCCACAGCCCGGCCCACGCGGTCCGTGAGGTCTTCACCGTCACCCCCGCCGACACGGAGGCGGACTGGGCGGCGATCGCCGAGCGGTTGCGCGCGGTGCCCGCCGCGCTGGCCGGATACCGGGAGTCGCTGGCCCTGGGCCTGGAGCGGAAGCTGTACGCCGGGCCGCGGCCCACCGCCACGTTCCTCGAGCAGCTCGCCGAGTGGGCGGACCCGAACGGCACCGGCCGGGGCTGGTTCGAGGACTTCGCCGCCGACGGTCCCGAGAAGCTCCGCGGGGAGCTGGACGAGGCGGCCCGTGGCGCCACCGCCGCCCTGGCGGAGCTGCGCGACTGGATGCGGGACGTGTACGCCCCGGCCGTCGCCGACGCCCCGGACACCGTGGGCCGGGAGCGCTACGCCCGCTGGGCCCGGTACTTCAACGGCACCGATCTGGACCTGGACGAGGCGTACGCCTACGGCTGGTCCGAGTACCACCGGATCCTGGGCGAGATGAGGGCCGCGGCCGAGCTGATCCTGCCCGGCGCGGCGACCCCCTGGGTCGCGCTGGCCCACCTGGACGAGCACGGCCGGCACATCGGCGTCGAGGAGGTCCAGGCATGGCTCCAGGACCTCATGGACCGCGCCGTGGCCGACCTGGACGGGACGCACTTCGACCTCGCCGAGCCGGTGAAGCGGGTGGAGTCGCGCATCGCCCCGCCCGGCGGCGCCGCCGCCCCCTACTACACCAACCCCTCCGAGGACTTCTCCCGGCCGGGCCGCACCTGGCTGCCCACCATGGGGCAGACCCGCTTCCCGGTCTACGACCTGGTCTCCACCTGGTACCACGAGGGGGTGCCGGGCCATCACCTGCAGCTCGCGCAGTGGACCTACGTCGCCAAGGACCTCTCCCGGTACCAGGCCTCGATCGGCGGGGTCAGCGCCAACATGGAGGGCTGGGCGCTGTACGCGGAGCGGCTGATGGACGAGCTGGGCTTCCTGTCGGACCCGGAGGAGCGGCTCGGCTACCTGGACGCCCAGATGATGCGTGCGGCACGGGTGATCGTGGACATCGGCATGCACCTGGAGCTGGAGATCCCGGCGGACTCCCCCTTCCACCCGGGTGAGCGCTGGACGCCCGCCCTGGCCGAGGAGTTCTTCGGCGCGCACAGCAGCCGTCCGGCGGACTTCGTCGCGAGCGAGCTGATCCGCTACCTGTCGATGCCCGGCCAGGCCATCGGCTACAAGCTGGGCGAACGCGCCTGGCTGCTGGGCCGGGAGAAGGCCCGTGAGCGGCACGGCGACGCCTTCGATCTCAAGGCCTGGCACATGGCGGCGCTGTCGCAGGGCTCGCTGGGACTGGACGACCTGGTGGACGAGCTGTCCCAGCTCTGACGCCGCTCGCGAGGCCGGCCCCCGACGCCGCTCCTGACGGCGCTCCTGGCCCCGTGTCAGCAGCCGCAGTCGGCGTCCGCGGCCACCGGGGCGGTGAGCGGGTCGGGGTCCCGGCGCTCGCCGCCCTCGGCGGTCTCGTAGGCGAAGCCCTCGCGGGCCCAGTACTCGAAGCCGCCCAGCATCTCCTTGACCGGGTAGCCGAGCAGGGAGAGGGCCAGCGCGGCGCGCGTGGCGCCGTTGCAGCCGGGGCCCCAGCAGTAGGTGACCACCGGGACGGCCGGGTCGAGCAGCCGCGCCGCCAGCTGCGGGATCTGCGCGGTGGGCAGGTGCAGCGCGCCGGGGACGTGTCCCTGGTCCCAGGACTCGGTGGAGCGGGTGTCGATCACCACGAAGCCCGGGTCGCCGCCCGGACCGGCCTCGGCGAGGGCGGCGGCCACGTCGGACACGTCGGCGTGGAAGGCGAGGCTCGCGGAGAAGTAGGCGGCGGCCTCGGCGGGTGCCGCCGGCGGCACCCGCAGGACGGCGTTGGCGGTCGTGCCGGGGGCGGTGGTCGTGGTGCTCGCGGTCATGAGGGCGTCCCTTCGGGTCCGTGCGGGTGTCGTCGACTCCCGACACCGAAGAATCTAGGCCCGTTGATCATCCGCGGGAACCTGCCTTCCACGGCAGGCGCCTTGATCGGCCGGGAAATCCCCGGCATGCTCCCGGCATGACCACGCATTCCCCGGCGTACCTGCCGGACTCCACGGACCTGAGCATTCTCGAGGTCCTGCAGCGGGACGGCCGGGCCAGTTTCACGGAGCTGGCGCGGGCCGTCTCGATGTCGGCCAGCGCCGTCACCGAGCGGGTGCGGCGGCTGGAGGAGGCCGGGGTGATCCGGGGCTACTCCGCCGTCGTCGACCCGGAACGGCTGGGCCTGCCGATCCTCGCCTTCGTCCGGCTGCGCTACCCGACGGGGAACTACAAGCCGTTCCACGACCTGGTGGCCGTCACCCCGGAGATCGTGGAGGCGCACCACGTCACCGGGGCGGACTGCTTCGTCCTCAAGGTGACCGCGCGCTCGATGCGGCACCTGGAGGAGGTCACCGGGCGGATCGGCGGGCTCGGCTCGGTGACGACCAGCGTGGTGTACTCCTCGCCGCTCCCCCGCCGGGCGATCACCGGCTGACGGCCCGCCCCCACGAGGTCGGCCGCTGTCCCGGCCCCCGCCGCCACCTCGGCCCCGGCCCCGATCCCGGTCTCGGGCTCAGCCCCGGTCCTGGCCCGGGCTCAGCCCTGGTCCGCGCCTCGGTCCCGGCCGGGCACCCCGCGCTGCCGCAGCCGCGAGCCCTGCCGTCCCTTCACCACCTCGAGCTGGGCGTGCACCCGGCGCTTGAGGTCGGCGACGTGGCTGACGATGCCCACGCTGCGGTCGCGCTCACGCAGGGAGTCGAGGACGTCGAGGACCTCGTCGAGTGTCTGGTCGTCGAGGCTGCCGAAGCCCTCGTCGATGAAGAGGGTGTCGAGCCGGACACCGCCCGCCTCCTCGGTGACCACGTCGGCCAGGCCCAGCGCGAGGGCGAGGGAGGCGAAGAAGGTCTCGCCCCCGGAGAGGGTGGCGGTGTCCCGCTCCCGGCCGGTCCAGGCGTCGACCACGTGCAGGCCGAGGCCGCTGCGGCCCCGGCCGGAGCGGCCGTCGGAGTGGATCAGCGTGTAGCGGCCGCCGGACATCCTGAGCAGCCTGGCGGTGGCCGCCGCGGCGACCTGTTCCAGGCGGGCGGCCAGCACGTAGGACTCCAGGCGCATCTTGCGCTCGTTGTCGGCGGAGGTGCCGGCGGCCAGGCCGGCCATCCGGGCCACCTTGTCGTGCTCGGCGCGCAGCGGGGCGAGCGCGCGGGCGGCGCGGGCGGCCTCGGCGGAGAGCCGGTCCAGGTCGTCGCAGCGCCGCTCGGCGGCGTCGTAGGCGGAGGCGGCCTCGCGGGCACGGCGGGTGGCGGCGGCGAGCTCGGTCTCGGCGGTGGCCGGGTCGGCGGGCGGGAGCCGGTCCGCGGCGGCGGTCTCCTCCTCGGCGAGGACGGCGCGGACCGCCGCGTACTCGTTGCGCCAGGCGTCGATCCGGCGCTGCAGGGCCCGGTGTTCCGCCGCGTCGAGCAGGGCGTCGGCGGCGGCCTGGGGGGTCTCGAAGCCGGCCCGGTAGGCGGCGTCGGCGAGCCGGGCGTCGGCGTCCTTGAGCCGGTGGGCGGCGTCCTGGGCGGCGCGGGCCGCCTCGGCGGCCTCGTCGAGCAGGGTGACCGCGCGCTCCAGCTGGGCGGCGCGGGCGGCGACGGTCGAGGCGGCGCCGCGCGCCTCGGCGAGCTCCTGCTCCAGCGTGGCGCGTTCCTGGTCGAGGCGTTCGCGGTGTCCGACACGGGCGGCGGCGCGGACGGCGGCCTCCTGCCGGTCGGCGGTGCGGCGGGCGTGCTCCTGCTCGGCGCGGCGCAGTTCCTCGCGGGCCGGGTGGAGGTCGCCCGCGGCGAGGTGCTCGCGACGGTGCCGCTCGGTGAGCTCGGCCAGCTCGCGGGCGAGCTCCTCGGCTCCGTCCTCACCGGCCTCGGCCACGGCGGCGGCCAGCGACTCCCGCAGTCCCGCGTGGCGCCGCTCGGCGTGCTCGGCCTCCTCCTGGAGGCGCCGGTGATCGGCGCGGGCGGCCTCCTCGGCGGCCCGGTCGACGTGGCCGGCGGACCTGCCGGCCGGGGCGGGGTGGTCCGGGGAGCCGCAGACGGCGCAGGGTTCGCCGTCGCGCAGGGCGGCGGCGAGTTCGGCGGCGATGCCGTCCAGCCGCTGTTCGCGCAGGGTGTTCCAGTGCTCGTGGGCGGCCGCCGCGCTCTCCCGGGCGGCGGCGGCCCGCGCGTGGGCGGTCTCCGTCTCGGCGGTGAGCCGGTCCCGCTCGCGGGCTGCGTCCAGTCGTCGGCGGGCGGGTTCCTGCCGTGCGGCGAGCTGTTCGGCCCGGGTGGCGGCTTCCTGGGCGGCCTCGGTCCGGGTCTGGAGGGCGGCACGGGTCTCCTCCCAGCCGGCCAGCCACTCCTCGGCCTCCTGGAGGGCCTCCTCGTCGTCCCGCTCCTGCCGGTCCAGCCGGTCGCGTTCGGCGGTCAGGTCGTGCAGGCGGTGCTCGGCGCGGCGGGCGGACTCCAGGCCGCCCAGTTCCTCGGCGGCGCGGCGGGCGGCGGCGGCCAGTCCGGCGGCCCCGTCCCCGGCGCGCTCGGCGGGGAGCAGGGCGCGGGCCCGCTGTTCGGCGGCGGTCGCCCGGCGGTGCTCGGCCTCCGCGGCGCGGCGCAGGTCGAGGGCGGGCGCCACGGCCTCCGCCTTGCGGGACCGCTCCATCACCCGCTCCGCCTCCCGGCAAACCTCGGAGCCCTCCTCCAGGCGGTCGGCGCGCGCCTGCGCGTCGGCGAACCGGGCCTGCAGGCGGGCGAGTTCGCGCACCTCGGCGGCCCTCCGCCCGGTCTCCGCGCGGTGCGCCTCGGCGGCGTCGAGCGCGGCGCGGGCGACGTCGAGCTGTTCGCGGGCGGTGGACCGGGCGACGGCGGCCTCGGCCAGCACGGTCGCGGCGAGACCGGGGTCCCCGGGGGCGAGGGCGGGCAGGTCCATGGCGTCGCCGGCGGCCTGCTGCATGCGGTGGGCGCGGGCGAGGAGGTCCGCGTCGGCCTCCTTCACCCGGGTCTCGGTGGCGCGGCGGCGTTCGGCGAGGCGCTTCTCGACCTCGCCGAACCGCTCCGTGGCGAAGAGCTTGCCGAGCAGCTTGCCCCGGGCCTCGGCGTCGGCGCGCAGGAACCGGGCGAAGTCGCCCTGCGGCAGCAGGACCACCTGGCAGAACTGGTCCCGGCTCATGCCGAGGAGCTGGGTGAGCTCCTCGCCAATCTCCTGGTGGGAGCGGCTGCCGGTGCTCTTCCAGGCGCCCGCCGCGGCGTCGTGCTCGCGCAGCAGGCTCTGCGCCTTCTCGGGGGTGGTGCCCTTTCCGCGCAGCTTCGGGCGGAGCCAGGCCGGCTGCCGGGTGACCTCCAGGCGGCGGCCCGCGACGGTCAGCTCCAGCACGACCTTGGTGGGGACCTTCGGGTCCGCGTGGTCGCTGCGCAGGGCGGAGCCCTGGGCGCCGCTGTGGCCGCTCTCGCGGGCGCCGGGCACCTTGCCGTAGAGCGCGTAGCAGACGGCGTCCAGCACGGAGGTCTTGCCGGCGCCGGTCGGGCCGTGCAGCAGGAAGAGGCCGGCCGCCGCGAGCTCGTCGAAGTCGACGGTCTGCGTCGAGCCGAACGGGCCGAAGGCGGTCATCTCGAGCCGGTGGAGCCTCATCGGGCGACCTCCTTGACGGCGGCGTCGGCGCGCACGGCGTCGAAGGCGTCGCGGAGCACGACGCGCTCGTCATCGTCGGGTCCCGCGCCCCGGACGTGGGCCACGAAGTCCTCGGCGATCTGCTGGTCGGTGCGTCCGGCGAGACGGCGGGCGTAGGAGACGCCGGCCTCCTCGGGGGCGCGATCGGGTTCGAAGGCCAGGCTGAGGGTGTGCGGGAAGCGCTCGCACAGGCGGGCCATCGGTTCGGCCGGGCGCACCGGGTCGGTGAGGGTGGCCTCGATCCAGGCGTCCTCGTGCCGGGTCAGGCCGGGGTCCTCGAGCAGCTGCTCCAGCGGGCCGCGTATCCGGGCGAGCGCCCGGGGCACCGGGCAGTCGATCCGCTCGGCGCTCACGCCGCCGTGGGCGTCGAGGTCCACCAGCCACATGGTCTTGCGGTGGTCGGCCTCGGAGAAGGAGTACGGGAGCGGCGAGCCGGAGTAGCGGATCCGTTCGGTGAGGGTCTGGCAGCCGTGCAGGTGGCCGAGGGCGACGTAGTCGACGCCGTCGAAGACGGAGGCGGACACCGAGGCGACGCCGCCGACGGTGATGTCGCGCTCGCTGTCGCTGCCCTTGCCCCCGGTGACGAAGGCGTGCGCCAGGACGACCGAGCGGGTCCCGGCGGGCCGGCCGGCGAGGTCGGCCCGGACCCGGTCCATGGCGGCGCCCAGCACCGCCTCGTGTCCTGCCCTGTCGACGCCGAACTCCTCCTTCACCAGGGCCGGTTCGAGGTACGGCAGCCCGTAGAAGGCGACCTCGCCGAAGGCGTCCGGGAGGAGCACCGGGATGCCGGCCGAGGCGGCGTCGGTGCGCAGGTGGATGCCGGCCCGGTCGATCAGCCCGGCGCCGACGCCGAGGCGGCGGGCGGAGTCGTGGTTGCCGGAGATCATCACGGTCGGCACGCCGAGGTCCGCGAGCCGGTGCAGGGCGTTGTCGAACAGCTCCACGGCGGCCAGCGGCGGCACCGCACGGTCGTAGACGTCCCCCGAGACGACCACGGCGTCGACCTGGTGCTCGCGCACGGCGGCGAGCAGGTGGTCGACGAACGCCGACTGGGCGCCGAGCATGTTCACCCGGTGGAACGACCGGCCGAGATGCCAGTCCGACGTGTGCAGCAGCCTCATGCCCACCGACCTTAACGGGGGCCACGGACAACACGGGACTTGGTGGCGTTTTGCCCCAATTGCGCCAATTCAACGGCACATGCCGGTTCTTGACCGGTGTGCGTGAACGGGACCGGCCGCCGCCCGGGAGACCGTCGAGGCTCCCGGGCGGCTCACCGACGGGCCGTCAGGGCTGGACCGGCATGCTCCAGCAGTTCGAGGCCGCCGCCTTTCCCTCGAGCCGGTCCTTCAGCCAGTCCACGGCGGCACCCTGGTCGGTGAGCAACGGCACCATGTGGTTGGTGAGGATCTTGTCGCCGAGGTTGGGCAGGACGATCGCCTTGTAGGTGACGTTGCCGCCCTTGCGGCACCAGTCGACCGCCATCTGCCGGGACTGCCGGTGCGGCACGATGTCGTCCTGGACGCCGGTCGCCACCCGCACCGGCCCGGACGGCTTGCGGTCGCCGATGCGCTGCTCGTCGAGCACCTCCCGGATGCGGGGCTCGCGCTCCACGATCTGCGAGAGGGAGCTGCCGTCGTTGGTCCAGGAGGAACTGCGACGGAACCCGTAGCCGAGGAGCGAGTCGCCGATGCACATGCCGGACAGGTCCTCGAGCGCGGCGCGGCCCTTGTCGTTGAGGTGGGCGTCGGCGATCGGACGCAGGTCGGGGTAGGCCTGGAGGAAGCCGTTGAGCGACCAGCCGAGGGCGCCGGTCAGGGCGCTCCCGTCGATGCCCTTGATCGTCTCGGTCAGGTCGGCCGGCGGGGCTCCGGCGTAGGTGCCGGACAGCCGCACGTCCGGGGCGTAGGAGGCGGCGAGCTCGGCCGCGGCCGCGGTGGCGCCGCCGCCCTGGCTGTAGCCGTAGAGGCCGATCCGCGACTCGGACGTCAGCGAGGTGCCGGGCAGCGAGCGGGCCGCCCGGACCGCGTCCAGCACCGCGTGCGCGCCGTCGACGCGGTTGACGTAGGTGTGCAGCCGGTCCGTCGCGCCGAGTCCGACGTAGTCGGTGACGACGACGGCGACGCCGGAGGCGAGCAGCCGGTAGATCGACAGGTCCTCGTAGCCGACGGAGAGGGAGTCGCCCTCCAGCAGGATCGGGTACTGGAGCCCCTTGGAGGCGGCGCACTCGTCGCCCTGCCCCATGGTGCCGGGCGCCACGGCCACCAGCGGCCGCGCGCCGCCGCCGCGCCACTGGGCGGTGGGCTCGACGTAGGCGCCGGTCACCGCGACGGGCTGCCCGGCGGAGTCCGTGGACCGGTACATCAGCCGGGTGGCCTTGCCGGGGAACGGGCCGCCCAGGGTCGGCAGGCTGATGGCCAGCGGCAGCGGCTCGGTGCGCACCAGCGCGCCGTTCTGCGCGGGCAGGGTCGCGGGCGGGGTGTAGAAGTCGGAGGCCGCCTGGGCGGCGGCCGTCTCCGACGGGGCGGCGGGCACCGCCTGGGCGACCCCGGTCTGCGCGCCCACGCAGGCCAGGGCCACCAGCGAGGCGGCGAGCAGCCGCCGTGCGGGGGCGCGCCGCGGGGCCTCGGGGGCGGCCTGGGGCCGGTCTGCGGTGCGGAATCTTTCCACGCGGCTCACTCCTGCTCGTCGACGGAGGGCGCACAGGTCGCCCGGGTTACCGGCGGTTACTTACCGGAGAGTAAGGCGTGGCCCATGTGGTGACAAGACATGTGCGCGAGCGCTGTGGGCGCGGGCTCCACGGGGGTGAACGGCGGGGTGGGTGCCGGCCGGGCGGGGCGGCGGGTGGGTGGCGTGGGCGGTGGCGGTGGTCCCGCCCGATGCGGCGGGGTCGCGCACGGCACGGCCTGCTGTGGTCGGGGGCGTCCCGCCCGGACGCGGCGGGCCGCGGGAGACATGGTCTGCCGGGCCTGGCGGTAGTCCCTGGCCGAGCAGACGGGTCGCCGGAGGCGTTGCCCACCGCGGGCGTCGGCGGGCCGAAGTCGCCGCAGGCCCGGGCGCGGGGCGGGTGCCGCAGCACCCAGACGCGGGGGGGGAGGGAGGTGACCCGCGCAGGAGCGCGAGGCGCAGCGGAACAGGGCGAGCGGGGCGTACCGCCGGTGCGGGCGAGGGCGCCGGACCTGCGAGCACCACGTGGTGCGGGCGGGAGCACCCCAGACACCCCGGCACGCGGAAGGGACGGCGGTGGCCGCCCCCGCGCGGTCAGGCGTCGCCGTACGCCTCTCCGCCGAGTTCGAGGCGGGCGGTACCGGCGGTGGCATCGGCCAGCCACGCCTCGAAGGCGGGCACCTCGGCGTCGGGCAGACCGATCTCGATCTCCACCCGCTCCCCGTAGCGCACGTCGCGCACCTCGCGCCCGGTGGACCGCAGGTCGTTCTCGACCTTCCCGGCCCGCTGGTGGTCCACGGTCACCGTGGCCACCCGGAAGCGCCGCCGGGTGAGCGTCCCCAGGGCGTCGAGGGCCTCGCCGACCGCGCCGCCGTAGGCGCGGATCAGCCCGCCCGCGCCCAGCTTGACGCCGCCGTAGTACCGGGTCACCACGGCCACGACGTAGCGCATCTCGCGGCGCATCAGCATCTGCAGCATCGGCACGCCGGCGGTGCCGCCCGGCTCGCCGTCGTCGGAGGCCTTCTGCACGGAGGCGTCGGCGCCGATCACGTAGGCGAAGCAGTTGTGCGTGGCGTCCGCGTGCTCCTTGCGGACGGCGGCGACGAACGCCTGCGCGTCCTCCTCGGTGGCCGCCGGGGCGAGGCTGCACAGGAAGCGGGAGCGGTTGATCTCGGTCTCGTGCACGCCCGCGCGGGCCACTGTGCGGTACTCGTCCGGCATCCGCCCAGCCTATGCGGTGCGCCGCGAGCCCCCGGCAGCGCGTGCCGGAGGCCCGTGACGGGGACCGCCTACTCGTCGGGCGTCTGGGCCGGGAGGCCGTCGAAGGCGGGGAGCAGGGAGGCGGTGTGCTCGACCGTCTCCCCCTGCGGCGACTGCTGCGCGTCGGGGTTCGCGGGCGGCACCGACTGCGCCGGGCTGCCCTGGCCGGACGGCACGGGCGCGACGGGGGCGTCCGCGACCCCGGGCTCCGACTGCTCGCTCGGCCATACCGGCATGCCCTGGTCGGCCGGGGTCCCGGCCTCGTCCGGCAGACCACCGGACGCGCCCTCCGCCCCGTCCGCGAGGCCGGCGTCCGACGGCTCCGGCGTCACGCCCGGTTCCTGCCCGACGGGGGCCTCGCCCATGGGGTCCGCCCCCACATCGCCGGCGTCCGCGGCGGCGGACCCCATGGCGTCCGAACCCATGGCGTCCGAGCCCATGAGCCCCGACAGGGCTTCCTCACCCAACGGGTCGGGCCACACGACGCCCGGTTCACCAGCGTCCGCCCCCGCCGCCCCCTCCGAGCCCATCCCTTCCTCGGAGCCCATCCCCTCTCCGGCCTCGGGACCGTCCGCCCACCCCGCGTCGGCCGCCGGCTCGTCGACCGCGGGATCGTCGGCCGCAGTCCCCGCGGCCCCGGAGCCGGTCGCGCCGTCCCCCGCGAGCTCCGGCGCGGCGGCACCGGCGTCGTCCGCCTCACCCGCGGCCGTCGCGGGCTCCTCCCCGGGGATCGGCCCCCTCGCCCGCTCCGTTCCTCCGGCGCAATGCGGTTGCGCGCACTGTTCCTGGCCCGTGCGCCAGGGAGAACCGGCGGCCTGGGCGAGCGGGGCGGCGGCCGTGGCGACCGCGGCGACGAGGGCGGCGCTCGCCAGCGGGAGGGCCACACGGAAACCCCGGCGTCGTGCGGAACGGGTGGGCCGCGCGGATCGGGTGGAGCGGGTCATCGTCGTCCTCCTGGGAAGTCGGCCCCGCCGCGACCGGTCGCAGTCGGCCGCGGACGCCCTCGGGCGGTACGCGTCCGGCGACGCCCGCTCCGGGCGGGGGCAGTGACCTCCACCCCAGCACGCGCCCACCCGGCCCGCCTCACCCGTGAGCGGAGGCGGGTCTCTCCGGGGGACCCAAGCCCCCCGCACGGGTCAGCGTCACTGCGCCGACCGGCAGGGGGCGGGTGGATCCGTGTCGAGGGGCGGTGGGGTCAGGCGGAGGCCTCGGCGGCCCGGGCCTCGAGGGCCGGGGCGGTCCGCTCCTCGGCCGGCACGATGTGCCGACGGCGGCCGGGCATCCCGAGGGTCGGGTTGGCGACGCCCCAGGCCGCGCCCTTGCACACGATCTCCTTGTAGAACGCCGCGATCCGGCCGGTCAGCGCCGCGTCCTTGGCGCGGTCGTCGGCGGTGACGTACTGGATGAGCCCTTCCTTGCGCCCGAGCGAGACGCACTGGTTGAAGTAGCGCAGCGCCGTCTTCGGGAGCTTCCCTCCGGTGAGCCGGGCCGCGATGGAGTCGGCGGCCTGCCAGGCGGTGGGGACGCCGCTGGCGCAGGACATCCGCAGCGGCGTACCGCCGTCCCCCATGGCCAGGGCCGCGTCGCCCACCGCGTAGACGTCCGGGTGCGACACCGAGCGCATGGTCGCGTCGACCACGATCTGGCCCGTGGCGCCGGTCTCCAGGGCGCTGGCCCCGGCGATCGGGTGCACCGCGAAGCCGGTGGTCCACACGGTCACGTCGGCCGGCAGATTCGCGCCGTCGGCCGTGGTGACGTGCTCGGCCGCGACGGCGGTGACCGACGCGTGCTCGTGGACGGTGACGCCCAGGCCGTCGAGGACCTTGCGCAGGTGCGCGCGGCCCTTCGCGGAGAGCCAGTCGCCCAGGGAACCCCGGACGGCGAGGGAGACGGCGAGGTGCGGGTGCGACTCGGCGATCTCGGTGGCCGCCTCCAGTCCGGTGAGGCCACCGCCGACGACGGTCACGGTCTCTCCCGCCCCGAGCTCCGCCAGCCGCTCGCGGAGCCTGAGAGCTCCGGCCCTGCTCGCGATCTCGTGGGCGTGCTCCGTGGTGCCGGGCACGCCGTGGTCGTCCCAGCCACTGCCGAGGGCGTACACCAGGGTGTCGTAGTCCAACTCCTTCGTGCCGCCGCCCACCCCGTCGCCGGAGACCTGGACGGTGCGGCGGTCGACGTCGATTCCGGCGACCTCGGCGACCTCCAGCCGCACGCCGGTGCCCTTGAACATCTCGCTGAAAGGACGGCTCCTCAGCTCCTGGCCCGTCGCGAGCTGGTGCATCCGGACCCGCTCGACGAAGTCGGGCGCTGCGTTGACGAGCGTGATGCTCACGTCGTCCGGGTGCAGCCTCCTGGCGAGTCGGCCGGCGGCGGTGGCTCCCGTGTATCCGGCGCCGAGAACGATGATGCGGTGCTGCATTTTCCTGCTCCTGTCTGCGCGGTCCGTGACCCGTTCGAGGGCCGGTACGCCTCTTGAACCGGACAGCTCGCGATTTCCTGACAGAAACGGAAAGTGACGTGGGCCACACTCACGCGTGGCCTCGCGACGCGCCTCAGAAGGCGTGGAACAAGGGCTCCCCGTGGCCGCCCTCCGCCCACCGCCGGGTGGCCCGGCCGAGCTTGTCGGGGTTGACCTGGCTGCGGAACGCCGCGATGCCCTCGGGCGTGACCTCCAGGCACACGATCCCGACCACACGCCCCTCGACGACCGCCACGACGGCGGGCTCGCCGTTGGCCGTCGTGGCGTGGATCTCGGGCGAACCGCCGACGATCGCCCGCTTGGCCGGGGCCGGCCGGAACAGGCCCCACATGAACTTCGCGACCGCCCGGGCGCCCTCGAACGCCTTGGCCCGCGCCGGGACCTTGCCGCCGCCGTCCCCGACCGCCACGGCGTCGTCGGTCAGCAGGCGCAGCAGACCGTCGTACTTCCCGCTCGTCGCCGCCGTCAGGAACTCCTCGGCGATGCGCCGCGCCGCCGTCCCGTCGACCTCGGTGCGGGTGCGGCCCTGCGCCAGGTGCTGCTTGGCACGGTGGAAGATCTGCTGGCTGGCCGCCTCGCCGATGTCGAGGATGTCGGCGATCTCCCGGTGGGAGTGCCCGAACGCCTCCCGCAGCACGTACACCGCGCGCTCGTTCGGGGACAGCCGCTCCATCAGCGTCATCACCGCGTACGAGACGGACTCCCGCTGCTCCACCGTCTCGGCGGGGCCCAGCATCGGGTCGCCCTCCAGCAGCGGCTCGGGCAGCCACTGGCCGACGTAGGTCTCCCGGCGGGCGCGGGCCGAGGTGAGCTGGTTGAGGCACAGACGCGTGAGCACCTTGGTCAGCCACGCCTCGGGGACCTCGATGTGCCGCGGATCGGCGGCGTGCCAGCGCAGGAACGTTTCCTGCACGGCGTCCTCGGCGTCGCTCGAGGACCCCAGCAGCCGGTAGGCGATGGCCCCCAGCCGGGGCCTCGCGATCTCGAACCTGTCCACGTCCTCGGCGGTCAGCGGCATGCCCCGATGCTATCCGTCGCCCCGCGCGCGCCGCAGGTCGTGTGCGGCCGTCGCACGGCGGCACGTGAACGGGACCGTCACGGCACCGACGGTCGGCCCCCTCCGAGTGGCACCGGCGGACCGCCCCGCCTTGACTGGTCGCACGGCAAGCACCCGGGGCCCCTCCGACCGAGGAGGCCCTCCGGCCCGGGGCCCGGCTCACGAGCGTGGCCGGAAGTCCCGACGACCGACGCCCGACGCCCAACGCCCAACGCCCGGCATCCGACGCCCGAGGCCCAGCGCCCGGCACCCGACGCCCGACGCCCGACGCCCGAAGGGACGACGTGATGGCCCCCGCCTTCGACCCGACCCGCGTGGCCCACCTCGCCGGCCGCTTCGCCCCTGTCACGGCGGAGGTGGACGCGGCGGACTGCGAGGTCACCGGCGAACTCCCCCACGACCTGGACGGCGTCTACCTGCGCAACGGGCCCAATCCGCGGTTCACCCCCATCGGCAGCTACCTGTACCCGCTGGACGGCGACGGCATGATCCACGGGGTGTGGCTGTCGGAGGGCCGCGCCCGCTACCGCAACCGCTTCGTCCGCACGCCCGCGATGGTCGCGGAGGAGAAGGCCGGGCACGCCCTGTGGGGCGGGCTGGAGTCCATGATCCTGCCGGGTGCCGACGAGGTGGGCGACGAGCTGGCCGACACCTTCAAGCCGCTGCCCGACATCAACGTCGTCCGGCACGCCGGCCGTCTGCTGGCTCTCGCCGAGTCGGACTGCCCGTTCCGCATGAGCCCCGGGCTCGACACCCTCGGCAAGGAGAAGTTCGACGGACGCCTGCCGGCCGGCATCACCGCGCATCCCAAGATCGACCCGGTGACCGGTGAGATGGTGGTCTTCTGCTACGCCCTCGACCCGCCCCACCTCACCTGGTCGGTGATCGGCCCCGACGGTGCCGTGCGCCGTGGCCCCACCCCGGTGGAGGGGGTGGACGAGCCACGGATGATCCACGACATGGCCCTCACCGAGCGGTACCTGGTGATCACCCTCGCTCCGGCCTTCTTCGACATCGCCGCCGCGATGAACGGCGGTTCCTTCGTGGCCTGGCGCCCCGAGCGGGGCACCCGCGTCGCCCTGATTCCCCGCGACGGCGGACCGGTGCGCTGGGCGGACGACGAGGCCTACTGGCTGTGGCACACGGTCAACGCCTACGACGACCCCGCCGACGGCCGGGTCGTCCTCGACTACGTCCAGTGGCCCCGTCTCGCCCTCGGCCCCGGCGCCGGCTCCCCCGACCACCACCGTGCGCGCAACGCCGACCAGCACGGCCTGACCCGCGCCGTGATCGACCCGGCCGCCGGGAGCATGCGGCGCACCCTGCTCGACGACGCACGCGTCGAACTGCCGAGGATCGACGACCGCGTCGTCGGACGCCCCCACCGGCGGCTCGCGGTCGCGGCCGACAGCGGCCGCACCGAGGGCCTGCTGCCCGGCGAGTACGACGCGCTGCGCTGGTACGACACGGGGAGCGACGGCGTCACCGGCACCCGGACCTGGGACGCCGGCGACCTGTCGGTCGGCGAGCCCGTCTTCGCGCCGGCGCCCGGCTCGCGGGACGCCGGCCGCGGCCACTGGCTGACCTTCGCCACCGACCGCACCGACGACAGCAGTTGGCTCCTGGTCCTGCCCGGCGAGGATCCCGGCGCCGGCCCCGTCGCCCTCGTCCGCATCCCCGTCCGGGTCCCCCTGGGTCTGCACGGCGCCTGGCTGCCCACCGAGGAGTGAGGACCGCGCCGAGGCTCGGGAAGCACCTCGGCGCGGTCACCGGGCCGGCTGGACGCACGGTCCGGTCCCGTCCGCGTCAGCCGGTCCCTGTGGGCACTAGCCGGCGTACGTCTCGAACTCGGCGATCCGCGGCGTCCCCTGGGAGCCGGTGATCTCGAAGGTGATCTTGCTCAGGGTGGTGCGGGGGAAGCTCACGACGCCCGCCGTGGTGCCGGAGGCGAGGACGGCGCCGGTGTCGTGGTTCAGCAGCCGCCAGGACCGGACGGCGCCCACGGAACCCGACGCCTCACGGATGTTGGCCTGGGACACCGCCGTGGGCGAGCCCCACTTGACCGAGACGGAGCCCGTGCTGCCGGCCGGCGACCAGTAGGTCGACAGGTCGCCGTCCCGCACGTTGCCGTAGCTGGTGCCGTCGGCCTTGCTGGAGCCGTCGGCGCCGGCGCCGAGGCTGAGGTTGGTCCCGCTGGGCTGGGTCGGCGTCGTCGTCGGGGCGGGCGACGTCGGAGCCGGGGTCGTCGGGGCCGGGGTGGTGGGCGTCGGGGCCGGGGTCTGGGGCGTGCAGTTGCCGTCCGAGACGCGCAGGCCCTTGTTCGCGCCGGCCGTCTGGCTCACCACGCTCGGCACGCAGTTCGCCGCGTCCAGGCTGAAGCCGTACGGCACGGAGACCGTCGTGTTCGACTGCGGGTTCGGGCCGGCCGGGTTGGTGTCGCCGCTCCTGCTGGACCAGGTCACGTTGTCGAAGATGTTCCCGGAGACCTGCCAGTAGCCGGCCGCGTCCGTGTAGAAGGTGCCCAGGACGTCCTTGGAGTCCTCGAAGTAGTTGTTGTCGACCTTCGCGCGGGCACCGGCGCGGGAGTTGATGCCGGACTCGTTCAGGTTCCGGTAGTGGTTGTTGTAGATGTGGGCCACACCACCGCGCAGCAGCGGGGTGCGGGAGTCGATGTTCTCGTACAGGTTGTGGTGGAAGGTCACGTAGCCGTTGCTGACGTCGCTCTCGCTGGACCCGATGAGGCCGCCGCGGCCGGAGTTGCGCAGCGTGCTGTAGGAGAGCGTGACGTACTGCGTGTTGTCCTTCATGTCGAACAGGCCGTCGTAGCCCTCCGACTCGCCGCCCGACGCCTCCAGCGTGGTGTGGTCGACCCAGACGTTGCGGACGTCGCTCTCCATGCCGATGGCGTCACCTCCGTTGGAGGTGGGCGACCCCGACTTCTTGACGTTCCGGACGGTCACGTTCTGGATGATGATGTTGCTGGACTCCCGGATGTGGATGCCCAGTTGGTCGAAGACGGCGCCGCCGCCGACACCGACGATGGTGACGTTGCTGATCTGCTTGAGCTCGATCACGCCGCTGGCCGTGCTGCAACTGCCGCCCGAGACCTGGCTGGTGTTCGCGTGGTTGATCGTTCCTTCGACCTGGATGACGATCGGGGTGCTCCGGCTGGCCCGGTTGCACAGGGCCGTGTGGATCGCGGTTCCGGTCGTGGCGCGCACGGTCTGTCCGCCCGCGCCTCCGGTGGTGCCGCCGTTCTGGGTGGCGAAGCCGGTGGCCCCGGCGGCGGCCGCCGACGCCGTGGGCATCGAAAGCACCACCCCGGTCGCCGCGGCGACCGCACCGGTCGCCAGAGCCGCACCGAGCCGTAATGCGACGCGTCGTCTCATCCTCGTTCGTCCTTTCGTCCTCGCCGTACGCCGTGTCGGGCGCGTGACGGCAGTGTGGGGGCGGTCCCGCGGGGACGCATCGGCGGTTCCACGGGGGTCGGGGGTCTCCCGCCGCCGTCTCGGCGTCACCGGGGGTACGGCGCCGACAGCCGGCCCGGTGGGCAGACGATCGGCTCGGCAGGGACGCCGCGGAGGACGGTCGTCCGGTCCGCGAGGCGGCTGCCGCGACCCATGACAGCATTCGCTGATTCGGTCATGTCAATAGTCGATCGAAAGTCTCGCGGGCCCCGGCGGGAAAAAGCGGAGACGGTAACTAAACCGGTCGCTAAACGTGGCCGGAATTCGCTCCCGTCGACAGCGCATTCACCGGCGGCGAGGGCCGTCGAAGGGCCCAGCCGGGGCCACCCGTCGGCCCGCGACCTCGCCGCGAGGACGCACCGGGCCCTGCGTCGACATCCCGTTGACCAGCGCGTTCCCGCCCTGCGGGAATGACGTCGGGAATGTTCGGCGGAGTCGGGCGGGAAATCGTGGCGAAGAGGCGAGTTCACCCGGAAATCGGAAGGCGTGACCGGCGAACCGCCGCGCCGGTCACCGAGGATCCGCGGCAGCCGCGACGCGGGAACGCGTCACGCGGGGCACTCACCTGGGCCACCTGAGCGGGATTGGCCCGGGACCGAAAGCTCCCACCGGCCTAGCGTCGAGCACGACCGGCCACCACCCCACGGACCCTGGACCTCCCATGCCCCTGAGCTACCGCCACGTCGACGTGTTCGCCGGCACGGCCTTCACCGGCAACAGCCTTGCCGTCGTCCCCGACGCCGCCGGCCTCTCGGCGGAGCAGATGCTCGCGATCACCCAGGAGCTCCGCCACTTCGAGACGATCTTCCTGAGCGGCGTGGACGGGGACCGGGAGGTGTCGGCCCGCGTGTTCGACCTCTTCGAGGAACTGGACTTCGCCGGTCACCCGGTCCTGGGGGCGGCAGCCGTCCTGCACGAGCGCGACGGGGGCGCGGCACCGCGGCGGTGGACCTTCCGCCTGACCGGCAGGACCGTCGAGGTGACGACCCGACGCACCGGCGCCGGGTACCACGCGGAACTCGACCAGGGGCCACCGGAGTTCCTCGCGACCGTGCCCGCGCGGGGCAGGTCCGAGATCGCCGCGGCCCTGAACCTGTCCGCCGGTGCGCTCGCCGACCTTCCCCTGGAGGTCGTCTCGACCGGCCTGCGCTATCTCCTGGTCCCCGTGGCGGCGGGTCTGGCCGGCGCGAGGATCGTCCGCGGCGACTTCGCGGAACTGCTCGGCCGGTACGGGGCGCAGTTCGCCTACCTGATCGACGTCGAGGCCCTGGAGGGCCGGCACTGGAACAACGACGGGGTCCTGGAGGACGTGGCGACCGGCAGCGCGGCCGGCTGCGTCGGCGCGTACCTGGCGCGGCACGGCGTCGTGCCCGTCGACGAGGCGTTCGTGCTGCGGCAGGGGCGCTTCACCGGCCGCCCGAGCCGGCTCGTCGTCCTGCCGCAGGGGACTCCCGACGCGCTGCACAACGTCCGGGTCGGCGGCGACGTGACGATGGTGGCCAGGGGCTCCCTGGACACCCTGCCCGAGGGACCCCAGGGACCCCAGGGACCCGAGCGGCCCGCGTGACGCCCGCGACGCGCGGACGCCCCGCTCCGGCCGCTCCCCGCCCGTCGGGCGGGCGCGGGAACCCCCTGGGGCGGGCCCGAGGAACCCGTCAGGCGGGCCCGAGGACGCAGAACTCGTTGCCCTCCGGGTCGGTCATCACCTTCCACGGAAAGTCGCCCCGGCCCGCGTCGGCGCGGGTGGCGCCGATGCCTTCGAGCCGGGCCACCTCCGCGGCCTGGAGGCCGGCCTCGAACGGGTGGGGGGCCAGGTCGAGATGGGCCCGGTGCCGGACGCCCTTGAGGTGGGGCGTGCGGACCAGTTCCAGGTAGGGGCCGGTGTTCTCGGCGGAGCGCAGCAGCGCGTGCTCGTCGGTCACCTCGTGCGCGGTCCAGCCCATCGCCTCCGCCCAGAACCGGCCCGTCGCGCGCGGGTCCGCGCAGTCGAGGACCACCGCGGCGATCGGCCCGGTGTCCCGGTGGCACTCCCGCGGCTCCTGGACGCAGAACGTGTTCCCCTCGGGGTCGGACAGGACGGTCCAGGGGACGTTCCCCTGCCCCGCGTCGGCGGGCGTCGCGCCGAGGTCCCGCAGACGGGCGACCAGCTCCGCGTGGTGGGCCGCGGAGCCGCTGCCGAGTTCCAGGTGCACGCGGGTGTCCACGGTCTCCGGATCGGGTACGGAGATGATGTCGACCCGGACGGCGGCGGCGTCCGGCCAGGCGACGTCCGAGGGCTTCACGGTGGTGGCGCCGCCTGCGCCGGAGGCGGTCCAGCCGAGCGCCTGGGCCCAGAAGCGGCCCAGCGCCGCGTCGTCCCGGGCCTTGAGGTTCACCTCGAAGAGTCGCAGCGTCATGACGGCGACCCTAGGCGGCGTCCTTCCGGACGCCAACCGTCTTTCCCGACACGCGGGTCAGACGGCCACCGCCTCCGCCATCTCCTCCTCGGCGTCCCGTTCCTCGGCCGTGGGCAGCGGTGCGGGCCGGGCGGCCCGCCGGGCACGCCGTTCGGCGCCGTCGGCCGCGGCGAGGGCGACGAGACCCACGGCGAGCCAGAGGACCAGCGAGACGATCCTGCCGGTCAGGCCGGGAGCGGAGGGGAAGTACAGCAGGCTGCGGACGCCCTCGACGAAGCCCGCACCGTTCCAGAAGGCGTGCAGCGCGCCGAAGAAGCCGTTCTGCAGCTCGGGACGGAAGATGCCGCCCGAGGTCGTGAAGTTGAGCATCACGAACAGCGTCATCATCGTCAGCGTGGTCCACCGCTTGAGGAACGTGTGCAGGCCGACGCCGATCGCGAGGATGCCCGCCGAGTAGAGCCAGGCCATCCCCCACACCCCGGCGAGGCCGTGGTCGACGATGTGGAACACCGGACCGGCCAGGACGATGCCGATGACGCTCACCACCAGCGAGGTGGCGAGACCGATGGCGGCACGGGTCCACAGCCGCAGGGCTGCGCCGGCCGCGCCGATGGCGGCGACGCTCGCGTAGGAGCCGATGCTGATCGTCACCAGGACGAAGAAGAGTCCCTGGCCGGTGGGGTCGCCCTCCGAGGTGGGCGCGAGGTCGGTCACCGACAACGTCGCGTGCTGCTCGGCCGCGACCTTCCCGAAGACGGTCTCCGCGACGGTGGCCGTGGTGTCGGAGTTGGCCTTCGCGACCAGCAGTTCGGGGTGCTTCGTGGACGGAACGTACGCGGCGGCCAGGTCCCGGTCCAGCAGGCGGTCCACCGCGGCGTCGCGCGTCGGGACGGTCCTGACGTCGAGGCCGTCCCCGGCCTTGTCCTCGAGGGTCTGCGCCAGGACCTGCGCGCGGGTCCCGGTCCCCACGACCGCGACCTCCATGCCGTGCGGCGCGGGGGCGTGGAAGGCGCCCAGATAGGCGAGGCCCATGCCCAGGCACATCAGGAGCGGGGTCAGCAGGTGCTGCACGACGTGTCCGACGCTCTCGCGCGGACGGGGAGCGGCGTGAGCGGACACTGCTCCCGGAGCGGCGGCGGCCGGGGAAGCGGTCATGGAGAGGGCCAGCCCTTCAGATGACGGTTACAGGATGATTGGCGATGATTGGCAATTACAACTACTTTCCTTGTATCGTACATCTAAATGGCCGGAGGCGTGGCCCCTCCGCCGTCCGGCGGAGGGGCCGGGCGGTCGTCAGCCCTGGTGGAGCGCCTTCCTCAGGGCCTCGACGGCCAGATGGCGGGCGACGTTCGCGCCGCGGGTGTCGCGGAGGCTGTCCAGCATCAGGAAGTCGTGGACCATGCCGAGGACGCGCACGGCGGTGACGTCGACGCCCGCCTCACGCAGCCTGTTGGCGTACTTCTCGCCCTCGTCGCGCAGCACGTCCGCCTCGTCGGTGACGACGAGGGTCGGGGGCAGCCCCCTGAGCTGGTCGAGGCTCGCCCGGAGCGGGGAGGCGTGGGGTTCGGAGCGCTGCGCGGGCTCGGAGTACTGGTCCCAGAACCAGATCATCCCGTCCCGGGTGAGGTAGTGCCCCTCGGCGAACTGCTGGTACGACGGCGTGTCGAAGTCGGCGTCGGTCACCGGATACAGCAGGACCTGCGCCTTGAGGTCGAGACCGCCGCGTTCCTTGTTCATCAGGGCGAACACGGTGGACATGCATCCGCCCACCGAGTCGCCGGCCACGGCGACGCGCGAGGCGTCCAGGCCGTGGTCGGCCCCGTGCTCCCGCACCCAGCGGCCGACCGCGTAGTTCTGCTCGACCTGCGTCGGGTACTTCGCCTCCGGCGCGCGGTCGTACACGGGGAAGACCCCGGCCGCTCCGGCGCCGACGGCCAGTTCACGGAAGAGCCGGTCGTGCGTCTTCTCGTCACCGAACACCCACCCGGCGCCGTGGATGAAGAACACCACCGGCAGCGGACCGGTCGCCCCCTTGGGCCGGACGATGCGGGTGCGCACCGTGCCCCATTCACCGGCGTCGACCTCCACCCACTCCTCGTCGACCTCGGGACGGGGGACGCTCGCGTCGCTCTGGAGCCCGAGGAGGATGTCCCGGCCCTTCTCCGGCGGCACCTCGTAGATCCGGGGGTGCGGTTCGGTGGCCTCGGCCAGCGCCTTGGCGGCGGGCTCCAGGTACGGCGTGACGGGCGGCGGCAGGGTCGTCATACGGGACTCCAGTCGTGTCGGGGCGCCCGGCGGGCCGGTTCCGGCGGCGCGGGCGCCTCACCCCCCGTTCCTCCCCCCATGTTCCCGGCGGCCGCCGGGGCCGCAACCCGGAGGACCTGCGCCGACTACCGCCGCCGGGCGGACTGCCGGTCGGCCGCGGCCAGGAGCGCATCGAGGAGACCGGGGAAGAGCCCGTCCAGGTCGTCGCCGCGCAGGCAGTTCATCTTGGCCGTGCCCCGGTAGATCTGCCGGATGACGCCGCTCTCGCGCAGCACCCGGAAGTGGTGCGTGGTCGTGGACTTGGTGACCGGGAGCTCGAACTGGGAGCAGGTCAGCTCCCCTCCCCCGGCCGCCGCGAGTTCCCGCACGATCATCAGGCGCATCGGGTCGGACAGCGCGTGCAGGACCCCCTCCAGCCGGATCTCCTCACGGGCCGGATGCGGGAGGTCACGACTGCCGGCGGGTGCACTGATGGTCATGACACCCATGGTACGACGACCTTCGTAGTTTGACACCTGCCGTACTACGACGGCTATCGTACAAGTCCCACCGTCCCGTCCGTGACGAATGGAGGCGCCGTGAGCGCGCTCTTCGAGCCTTTCACCCTGCGCGAGCTGACCATCCCGAACCGCGTGTGGATGGCCCCGATGTGCCAGTACTCGGCCGAGCCGGACGGTCCCGGGGCCGGCGCCCCGCACGACTGGCACTTCGCCCACTACGCCGCCCGCGCGGCCGGCGGCACCGGCCTGATCCTCACCGAGGCGACCGCGGTGAGCCCCGAGGGCCGCATCTCGCCGCAGGACCTGGGCCTGTGGAACGACACGCAGGTCGAGGCCTTCCGGCGCATCACCCGCTTCCTGGTCGCGCAGGGCACCGTGCCCGGCGTCCAGCTCGCGCACGCCGGCCGCAAGGCGTCGACCGCGCAGCCCTGGACGGGCGGCGCCCCGGTCGGCCCCGACGCCCACGGCTGGACCCCCGTCGCGCCGAGCGCGGTGCCGTTCGCGGAGGGTCATCACCTGCCGCACGAGCTGACGGTCGGGCAGATCGGGGAGATCGTGGCCCAGTTCGCCGACGCGGCCCGGCGGGCGCGGGCCGCGGGCTTCGAGGTCGTCGAGGTCCACGGCGCCCACGGCTATCTGATCAACGAGTTCCTCTCCCCGCACTCCAACCACCGCACCGACGCCTACGGCGGCTCGTACGAGAACCGCACCCGCTTCGCGCTGGAGGTCGTGGACGCGGTGCGTGCGGTGTGGCCGCAGGACAGGCCGGTGTTCTTCCGTGTCTCGGCGACCGAGTGGCTGGAGGAGGGCGGCTGGAGCGCCGACGACACCGTCCGCCTCGCCGGGGACCTGCGGGCGCACGGCGTCGACCTGCTGGACGTCTCCACCGGCGGCAACGTCTCCGGTGTCCGGATCCCCACCGGCCCCGGCTACCAGGTGCCCTTCGCCGCCCGCGTCAAGGCGGAGACCGCGCTGCCGGTCGCCGCGGTGGGGCTGATCACCGAGGCGGACCAGGCGGAGAAGATCGTCGCCAACGGCGAGGCGGACGCGGTGCTCCTCGGCCGCGAGCTGTTGCGCGATCCGTACTGGGCCCGGCGCGCGGCCCGCGAGCTGGGCGCCGAGATCCGGGTGCCGGACCAGTACCAGCGGTCCGTCTGACCGGTCCCCGCCTGCGGGCCCTTTCCGTATTCGCACGCCTCCGCGGTCGCCCGCCCCGGTCGCCCGCCGCAGCCGTGCCGCCGGTTGCGGGCGGGGCGGGGCGGGGCGCCCACGGCCTCCGCCGAGCCCGGGCGCGGGTGTCGGCGTCGGCGTCGGCCCCGGCGCCGGCGCCGGCGCCGCGACAGGGTGTCGCCGGAGCTCCCGCGGCGCGCGGTGGCAGGGCGCTCGCGCACGACGACCGCCGGCCGTGGCGCCGAGGGCTCGAGGCCCCGGCGGCACGGCCGGCGTCGGTCGTCGGGCGGGCACGCTCCGGCACCTGCCCGGTGTTCGCTCCGGTCAGCCGGCGGCGAGCAGCTCCAGCGAGTCGATCACACGGTTGGAGAAGCCCCACTCGTTGTCGTACCAGGCGACGACCTTCACGTGACGGCCGTCGACGCGGGTGAGCTCCGAGTCGAAGATCGACGAGGCGGGGTTGCCCGTGATGTCGGAGGACACGAGCGCGTCCTCCGAGTACTCGAGGACGCCGGCCAGCGGGCCGTCCGCCGCCGCACGGTAGGCGGCCAGCACGTCCTCCCGCGACACCTCGCGCGACACGGTCGTGTTGAGCTCGACGATCGAGCCCACCGGCACCGGCACGCGGATCGAGTCGCCCGACAGCTTCCCGTCGAGGTTCGGCAGCACCAGGCCGATCGCCTTCGCGGCGCCGGTCGTGGTCGGCACGATGTTGACGCCGGCGGCACGGGCCCGGCGCGGGTCGCGGTGCGGGCCGTCCTGGAGGTTCTGCTCCTGCGTGTAGGCGTGCACCGTCGTCATGAACCCGTGCTCGATGCCCGCCAGTTCGTCGAGAACCGCGGCCAGCGGGGCGAGCGCGTTGGTGGTGCAGGAGGCGTTCGAGACGATGGTGTGCAGCGCCGGGTCGTAGGCGTCGGTGTTCACGCCGTACGCCAGCGTGACGTCGGCGCCGTCCGCCGGGGCGCTGACCAGGACGCGCTTGGCCCCCGCGTCGATGTGGGCGCGCGCCGCCTTGGCCGAGGTGAAGCGGCCGGTGGCCTCCAGGACGATCTCGACCCCGAGCTCGGCCCACGGCAGCTGCGCCGGCTCACGCTCGGCCAGCACCTTGATCCGGCGTCCGTCGACGACGAGGACGTCCCCGTCGACGGTCACCGGGCGCCCGAGGCGGCCCGAGGTGCTGTCGAAGGCGAGCAGCCGGGCGAGCGCCTTCGGCTCGGTCAGGTCGTTGACGGCGACGATCTCGAGGGTGGTGTCGCGCTCCAGCAGCGCGCGCAGCACGTTGCGTCCGATGCGGCCGAATCCGTTGATGGCGATGCGAGTCATGGGTGATGTCCCTTCCTTTCCCCTCCAGCCTCCCTCGCAGGTCACGCCGCTGACAGTGGCGAGATCGCCACAGTTCGCAAGGATCGTGCCACCGGCCGGATCCGGCCGCCGGACGGCGACCGGCTACTCCCCCTGGGTGAAGGTGCGCCGGTACTCGCTCGGTGTGGTGCCGAGGATCCGCTGGAAGTGCAGCCGCAGGTTCGCCCCGGTGCCCAGGCCGACGTCGGCGGCGATCTGTTCCACGCTGCGCTGCGAGCGCTCGAGCAGTTCGCGGGCCAGGTCGATGCGGGCGCGCATCACCCACTGCATCGGGGTGTAGCCGGTCTCCTCGACGAAGCGCCGGGAGAAGGTGCGCGGCGAGACCTCGGCCTGCCGGGCCAGCACGTCGAGCGTCAGCGGTTCGCCCAGCCGGTGCAGCGCCCACTCGCGGGTGGAGCCGAAGCGTTCACCCTTCGGCTCGGGGACGCTGCGCGGCACGTACTGTCCCTGTCCGCCGCTGCGGTAGGGCGCGGCGACCAGGCGGCGGGCCGCGTGGTTGGACGCGGCCACCCCCAGGTCGCCGCGCAGGATGTGCAGGCACAGGTCGATGCCGGAGGCGGCGCCGGCCGAGGTGAGCACGCTGCCCTCGTCGACGAAGAGGACGTTCTCGTCGACCCGGACCAGCGGGTGCCTGGCCTGCAGGGCGCGCGTGTAGTGCCAGTGCGTGGTGGCCCTCCTGCCGTCGAGCAGGCCGGTGGCGGCGAGGGCGAAGGCGCCGGTGGAGATGGCGGCGAGCCGGGCCCCCCGGGCGTGGGCGGCGACCAGTGCCTCGACGACGGCCTGCGGCGGGTCCTCGCGGTCGGGGAACCGGTAGCCCGGGACGAAGACGATGTCGGCCCACTCCAGCGCCTCGAGGCCGTGCGCGACGGCGTACGACAGGCCGTCGCCGCCGGTCACGAGCCCGGGTGTCGCGCCGCACACCCGTACCTCGTACGGCATGCTCGCGCGGGTCGTGAACACCTGCGCGGGGATGCCGACGTCGAGCGGCTTGGCGCCCTCGAGCACGAGCACGGCGACGCGGTGCAGACGGGGACGGGAGGCCGGCATGGGGAAAGGCTACGTGCCGCCCCGGCGTCGCCCCTCCCGCGCCCCGGGCCCCGTCAGGCGCGCACCAGGCGTCCCAGTGCCCACCGGGCGGGGCCGGCGTACGCGGCGAGGGCGAGGGCCGGGCCCTCCAGGCGCAGGGTGGTGGCCGAACCGGCGGGGCGGGCGAGCACCGCGTGGTGCAGCCGCATGCGCACGGGCCCGAGCCGGACCCGCCAGGTCCACCGCCGGTGCTCCTCGTCGACGCTCTCCACCACGAACCGCGCGGTGACGCCGAACAGCGAGACCACCTCGCCCCGCAGACCGGGGGCGATGCGGTCGGCGTCCACCCGCACGGCCCTGATCTGCGGCGACCAGGCCGGCCAGCGGGAGGGTGTGGCGTACCGCTGCCAGGCCGTCCCGGGCGGCGCGGAGCCGGTGGCCCGGAGCGTCATCGCGGCCATCGGCGGCCGCCGCTCAGCGGACCTGGTCGTTGACGAACTCGTTGAGCGCCGTGCCGGGGCGCAGGCCCGCCTCGCCGTCCGCGTGGTGGAAGCTGCCGAAGCCGACCAGCGTGACGGTCCGGCCGTCCTTGAGGGCCTCGGCGATCGCCCCCGGCTCGGCCACGGTGCCGAACACCGCGTCGATGACCCGCCCGACCTGCGCGTCGGACAGGTCACCGCCTCCCGCGGCCTTCCGCGTGACCGCCTCGACCAGCTCGGACCTGTCCATACGACGCACCCGCCTACTCGACGTTGCTGCCCTGGGGAACGAAGAACGTCACCATCGTGGCACCGCCCCTGCGCCCCCGCACGCAGGAGTGGGCCGCCCGGCTGCCCGCCACCGGCTCCCGGCTTCCCACCCCTGCCCCTTGCTCCGGGCTTCCCGCCCCTACCCCTTGCCGAAGCCGATCAGGGTCCCCTCGGCGCCGGGGACGAACAGCCGGCCCCTGGCCGTGGCGATGCCGGGCGGGACGAAACCGCGCCAGTCGTCCTCGGCGACGATCCGCGTCTGCGGGTGCGGCGCGGGGTGGAGCCGGTAGGACCACACCGCCTTGCCGGTCCTGTCGTCCAGCACGACGAGGCGTCCGTCGGCGTCCTGCACGTAGACGTGACCGTTGGCGACCAGCCGCACCGTGGCCGCGCCGACGGAACTGGTGTACGTCCAGGCGGCCTTGTAGGTGCTGGTGCTCAGGGCCCTGACCTTGCCCTGGTGGGCGACGTAGACGCGGCCGGGCCCGAAGGCGGGGGTCGCGTCGGCCGGCAGTGTCCGCACGGCCGCACCGGTCTTACGGTCGTAGGCGGTGACCGTCGGGTCGGAGCTCTTGCCGCCGCGCACCCAGACGGCCCCGGCGCCCAGGGCGACCGGGTTGCCGTAGGCGCCCCAGATGTCCGGCACCTCGAAGCGGTGCAGTTCGGCGCCCGTCCTCAGGTCGAGGTGGTGCCAGGCGATGTCGTCGAAGCCGATCCAGACACCGGTGGAGTCGACGACGGTGGGCGACCAGCCGTACTCCGAGAGCGGCGCCGTCCACACCCGGGCACCCGTCGTGGCGCGCAGCGCCAGCGCGTTGCCGACGCCGTCCTGGAGGTACAGCATGCCGCCGTACCAGGCGACCGGGTACTGCACGGAAGCGCCTTCGAGCCGCACGGACCACTTCTTCCGCCCGGTGGCCGGGTCCCAGGCGGCGATCGTGCCGCGCGAGGTCTGGGTGTACAGCAGCCCGCCGCCGTACGTCACCGAGGCGTCCGGTTCGTTGTCGGTCACGGTGACGGGCGGCCACAGGTTCTTGCCGGTGGCGGCCCGGAGCCCGACGAGCACCATGCGCGGCCCGCCCTCCGTGCCGTCGTCCGCGTTGACGACGGCGTACACCTTGTCGCCGATCGCGACGGGCGCGGAGACGGCGGCGCCGAAGTCCCTCGACCACAGTTTCCGGAACGGCGGGGCCGCGGTGGCCTCCGCGGCGTACCCGTCGGCCCGGCCGTCGGCGCGGTAACCGAGCGTCGCGTCCGAGGACTCGGCCGCGGTGGCGCGCAGCCCGGGCAGCGAGTTCGCGGCCTGCGGTGAGCCGGTGAACGTCAGCAGGGTGACGGCGGCGAGGCAGACCCCGCCGAGTCGCATGCCGAACGAACGAGTCGCTGCTGTCAACGCGCTACCCCCTGTCGCACGCCGTCCCGGTCCGGACGGCCACGTCCCGCTACCCCGGCTGCCGCCGCGCATGCACACGGCAGCGCCAACAGCGCGTCGGCGCACTGCAGTTGACGCGACACGCGGGCCGGCAGCGGGGAGGCGTGCCGGGCGGGACCGGCCGGGGCGTCGCCCGGGCGGGCCGCTGCGACCACCTGGCCGTGCCCGAGCGGTGCGCGGAGGCTGAGAGACTGAAGGGCATGGACATCGCTCGCAGGAACAATGTCACCGTCACCGGCAATCCGCTGGGGCCTGTGGTGGTGCTGGCTCACGGGTTCGGCTGCGATCAGAACATGTGGCGGCTGACGCTGCCCGCCCTGGTCGACGACTACCGGGTCGTGCTCTTCGACTACGTGGGGTCGGGCCGCTCGGACCTCTCGGCCTTCTCGGAGGACCGCTACAGCTCGTTGCACGGGTACGCCCGGGACGTCGTGGAGGTGTGCGAGGCACTCGACCTGCGCGACGCGGCGTTCGTCGGCCACTCGGTGAGCGCGATGATCGGCGTGCTGGCCGCCGACATGGCGCCGGAGCGCATCGGGTCGCTGGTGATGGTGGCGCCGTCGCCGCGCTACATCGACGAGGAGGGCTACCGGGGCGGGTTCAGCGCCGAGGACATCGAGGAGCTGCTGGAGTCCCTGGAGGCCAACTACCTGGGCTGGTCGGGGGCGATGGCCCCGGTGATCATGGGTAACGCGGACCGGCCGGAGCTCGGCGAGGAGCTCAGGAACAGCTTCTGCGCGACCGACCCCGACATGGCGCGCGTCTTCGCGCGCACCACGTTCCTGTCGGACGCGCGGCAGGACCTCAAGAGCGTGCGGGTGCCGACGCTGGTGCTGGAGTGCACCCAGGACGCGATCGCCCCGCGGGAGGTCGGCGCCTTCGTCCACCGGGCCGTGCCCGGCTCGACGCTGGTCACCCTCGACGCGACCGGCCACTGCCCGCACCTGTCTGCCCCCGAGGCCACCAACGCGGCGATCCGCGCGTTCCTGGACGGTCTGCGGTGATGTGCCGCAGCGGGCAGCAGCAGGACCCGCACGGCCCCGACGACGAGAGCACCCTGGACGCCGCGTTCGCCGCGGTGCTGGAGGACAGCGCCGAGGAACTGTACGAGTCGGCGCCCTGCGGCTACCTGTCCACGCTGATGGACGGCACCGTCGCGAAGATCAACGCCACCCTGCTGGAGTGGATCGGCAGGGATCGCGACGAGGTGGTGGGCCGGATCCGGTTCACCGACCTGCTGACCGTGGGCGGCAAGCTGTACCACGAGACGCACTTCGCGCCCCTGCTGCGGATGCAGGGCGAACTCACCGGCATCGCGCTGGACATCAAGCAGGCCGGCGGCGGCCGGATGCCCGTGCTGGTCTCCTCGGTGGTCAAGTACAGCGGCACCGGCGATCCGCTGCTGATCCGCACCACCGTCTTCGACGCCCGGGACCGCCGCGCCTACGAGGAGGAGCTGCTGCGCCGACGGCGGGCCGCCGAGGAGGCGCGCAAGCAGGCGGAGGAGGCGCGCAGGCAGGCCGAGGAAGCCCGCCGGGAGGCCGAGGAGGCCCGCCGGGAGGCCGAGGCCGACCGGGCCAGGCTTCAGGACGCCCTCGCCGTCCTCCAGCACTCGCTGCTGCCCGACGTCCTGCCGGCCGTCCCCGGCGTGGAGGCGACCGCGTACTACCACACCGCCTCCCCCGAGCGGCTCGGCGGCGACTTCTACGACGTGTTCCCGGTGGACGACAAGCGTTTCGCGTTCTTCCTCGGCGACGTCTGCGGCAAGGGGCCCAAGGCGGCCTCGCTCACCTCGCTGACGCGCTACACGCTGCGCGCCGCCGCCCTGCACGACCCCGACCCGGTCTCCGCGTTGTCCACCCTCAACACGGTGCTGTACGACCGGTACTCGGCCGGCGGGGACCCGCGCTACTGCACCGCCGTCTTCGGCGTCCTGGAGCCGGACCCCGTCACCGGGCGAGTGACCGTCGAGATCGCGTCGGGCGGCCATCCGCCGGTCATCGTGCTGCGCGCCGACGGCGCCGCCGACTACCTGCCCACCCCGGGCGGCCTCGTGGTGGGCATCCTGCCCTCGGCGCCCGTCGGCACCGCGACCACGGTGCTCGCCCCCGGCGACACCCTGCTGCTCTACACCGACGGCCTCACCGAGGCCCGCACCGGCGAGGACCGCACCGGCCTGTACGGCGAGGAGGCCCTGCTCGCCTTCGCCGCCGGCCATGCCGGCCGGTCCTCCCAGGCGGTGGTCGAAGCCCTCACCGGTCTGCTGGCCGGCTTCGGCGAAGGCCTCGAAGACGACACCGCCCTGCTGGCCCTGGGCGTCCCGGCCCCCGACCGTCAGACGAGTACGAGCCGATGAGCATGCTGAGAACGACCACGAGGAACGCCGACACCGGGCCCGTCCTGGAGGTCTTCGGCGACGTCGACTACGCCAGTGCCCCCGAGCTGCGCGCGCTCGTCTCCACCATCGCCCTGAGACCGGGCCAGCGCCTGGTCCTCGACCTGGGCGGCATGGAGTTCTGCGACTCCAGCGGCATCACCGCGCTGATCGCCGCGCGCAGCCACGCCCTCGACGCCGGGGCCGACATCGCGCTCGCCGCCGTGCCCTCCGGGACGCAGCGGATCCTGCGCATCACCGGCCTCGACCAGGTCTTCACCCTCCACCCCGACGTCGGGAGCGCCACCCGGCCGTGACCTCCCCGTCACCCACCCGGGGATGACCGGGGGCGACCGGGGGTGACTGCCTCTGTCTTCCGGGGGCCGTCCGGCTCACCACGGCTTCCGGCTCACCACGGCTTCCAGCCGCGGTTCGCGTACCAGTAGTGCGGCAGCCCTTCGGTGCCGCTGGTGCGGAACGGGACGCCGTGGTCGTCGACGCGCGCGGTGCCGGTGCGGCCCTGCGAGGACCAGTCGAGCTCCAGGTACCAGTGGCAGTCGCAGTCCGTCGTACGGGCGTCGACCAGCAGCACCTCCGGGTCCGTCGCGGACACCTTGTAGGGCATGCGCACCGCAGGCGTGTCCGTGCCGCGGTCGCTGCCGGGCAACGGGCGGGCGAGGGGCCGGTCATTGTCCAGGTCGACGGCGAACGAGCGCGGCGTCACGTCGCTGCCGCACCCCTGGCCCGTGGAGTAGACGGCGCCCCGCACCGGGTCCGCCCGCCCCACGACGCGGACCCGCAGCGCCTCCAGGACCACGGCCGTGTCCGTCCGCCCCTGCACGGAGACGCCCACGAGCGTCCGGCCGCCGTGCACCGCCTTCTGCGAACGCGCCCACGGGGCCGCGTCCTGCGGGGCCGGGGGCGGCGGGACGTCCGCGGGTGCCTTGCCGATGACGTAGTCGTGATCGCAACCGGTCGCCCACAGCTGGGAGTCGACGCTCCAGGCCAGGGGGGCGACCGCGGCGGCGGAGGCCCCCGCGGAGGGGTGCGTGGACGGCTCCGAAGCGGGCGCGCCGGCCCCGGACGCCTTCGGAGCGCCCGGGGCCGAGGCCGTGGGCCCGCCGGGTGACCGGCCGTCCACGGAGGTCGAGGATCCCTGCCGCGCGCCCGGCGGGTCGGCGGTGGCGTGACTCGGCCCCCCGCCGTCCGTGGTGGTCGCCCCACGCCCTGACGACAGGGCCGCCACCCCGCCCAGCGTGGCGCACAGCGCGGCCAGCGCCACACCGGACACCACGAGACGCCGCCTTGCCCGGCCCTTCGGCCCGGACGGCCGCCGCGTCTGCGCGGGCGCGGGCGTATCCGCAGGGGCGGGCGTATCCGCAGGCGTCTCCGCGGGGACTGCCGTGGGTGCCTCCGCGGACACGGCGGCGGGAGTGGTCCCCTCGGCAGTGGGCGCCGCTGCCCCGGCGGCCGGAGCGGCGGTTTCCGCGCCGGGCGCGGCAGTTCCGGCGGTCGGCGCGACGGTCCCCTCGGTGGGCGTGACCCTCCCAGGGGCCGACGCGGCGGACGTGGTGGTCGTCGACGTCCGGGCCGGCCCCCGCTGCCGGGCCGCCACCGCCAGGATCCAGCTCCGGTGCAGCTCGACCCGCTCGGCCGGAGTCGCCCCGCACAACGCCGCGAACCGTTCCACGGACGCGAAGTCCAGCGGCACGGTGTCCCCCGCGCAGTAGCGGTGCAGCGTCGAGGTGTTCATGTCCAGCCGCCGCGCGAGCGCACCGTAGCTGCGGTCCGTGCGCGCCTTCAGTCCGCGCAGCAACGCCGCGAACTCCTCCACCTCGTCCTGCGACGGCATCGGCTCCCCCTGCCTCCGTGTCCCGGGACGGCGTCCCAGGCTTCCGGAAAAGGAGAGGTCACAGGGGCTGGGACGGTTCCACCGTTGCGGCCGGCGCCTCATCCGTTGTCCCAGGCCCACCGCCCCGCCGACGCTCCTGTCGTCGCCGGAACCTCCCCGCAACCCCACCGCCACGTGGTGGGCCGAACGGGGGGCCATCCACCCGGCGACCCACCCACCGCACTGATCGAGCGAAACAGAGGAATCAACTGATGAACGCCAACTCGAGCACCGGCACGAGCACGACCGCGGGCCGGCGCGTCCGCCGCACCGTCCTGGCCGCCTGCCTCGCCGCCGCCGTCGCCCTCCCCCTGGCCCTCACCGTCTCGGCGCAGGCGACCACCCCGGCGACCACCGTTGCGGCCACCACGCGGGCGTCGACGCAGGCGCCGGCCGGCGTCCTCGCCCGGCGGACGATCACCGGCAGGTCGGCGGAGGCCCTGACTCGGGTCGCCGACTTCTACGGCGCCTACGTCGACGCCAAGGGCGACTACGCGGACCCGGACCGCGCCCTGGCCACGGCGCTGCGCGACCATTACCTGGAGGCCGGCTTCGCCACGCGGCTGGCGGCCTGGGAGACGGAGAACGGGGTGGACGGCGTCCTGCGCGCCCAGAACGTCCCCGCGCGGTGGACGGTGACCGACAACGGCGCCGTGGGCAACGGCCACGAGGTCGTCGTCACCCTGACGTTCGGCAGCGGGGAGACGGCGCAGCGGACCACGCTCTTCGTGCTGCTCGGCCGCTACGACCGCGTCGTCGACATCCGGCCCACCACCTCCCGCTGACGGCCGGCATCCTCCACCCGGGTCCCGTCCCGCTCCTCCGGACGGGGCGGGACCCGGGTGCGGCGCCCCGCTCCCGTGCACGGAACTGTCACGGCACCCCACGCGTCCTGTCCTGTGCGGTCGCATCCAGGTCGCATACGCCTGTCACCTGGCACGAAGCCACCGACCGCACCACACAGGGGGAGAAACATGGCGGTCCTCGTACTGTCGCTCGTCGTCCTGCTCGTTCTCGGCGGCTGCGCCTGCGTCTACTGGACCGCCCGCGGCGACGCCCCGCGGTGGGCCCGCGTCGTGTCCCGGGTGACGCTGCTCGGCAGCGAGGCGGCGCGCAGCCTGCCCCGGAGCTCCGCCTCGGGGCGCGGCGCCTCGGACGAGTAGGGCGCGGCCCCGCTCGTCGCAGCGCCCGGCGTGTTCACCGGCGGAACGGCCTCGGCGGCGCTCCGGGTTCGAGCAGCGGCAGGAGGGCGCGGGCGAACTCCGCAGGCTCGGCGCTCGCTCCCATGTGGTTGCCGGGCATGTCGAGCAGAGGCACCCCCAGCAGTCCGGCGAGCGCCCGGGTCGCCCGGCGTGCCATCTGGTGATGGCTCAGCGAACCGGCGCACAAGGTCACCGGGGCCTGACGGGTGGCCTCGATGTCGGGCACGTAGAAGACCGTGGGGCCGGCCATCCGCCCCAGGAAGTAGCGGTTCTTGTCGAGTTCCTCGGCCGGCAGTCCGGGCAGTGCCATGTGCGCGGGAGGCGTCTCGTCCGGACCCGTGTGGTGAGCCGCGCCGCTGAGATCGAAGAACTCCTGCACCGCCCGCTGAGGATCGGCCTCCGCCACGGCGAACGCCGCTGCCGCCCGGTCCGCCAGGTCCGGGTCGTCCAGGAGGGACACCAGCGGCGGCTCGTGCAGCACGGCCCGGCCCACCAGGTGAGGAACTCGTCTCGCCAGCTCCAGCAGCGTCACGGCACCCCCACTGGTGCCGACGAACAGCGCGGGCCCGCC
Organism: Streptomyces sp. NPDC002734; assembly: GCF_040295685.1. Classification (NCBI taxonomy): domain Bacteria; kingdom Bacillati; phylum Actinomycetota; class Actinomycetes; order Kitasatosporales; family Streptomycetaceae; genus Streptomyces; species Streptomyces sp. NPDC002734. The sequence goes on along the minus strand of NZ_JBEOVU010000010.1, from coordinate 89,125 downwards.
GGTGAACCGGTCGACGAGCGCGGCGAGGTCCTCGGCCAGTACCTCGGGCGTGGGCTCGGCCGCCCCAGGACCCGCCTGGCTGGCGCCGATGCCGCGCGGATCGTGGGTGACGACGCTGAACCGGCCCGCGAGCTCATGCGCCAGCGCCGCGAAGCCGGCTCGCCCCACCGGAGCGCCGACGAGGAACAGCAGTGGCCCCTCGCCCTGGACGCCGTAGGCGATCTCGCAGTCCGGCCGGACGAGGAATTCGGGCGCACCCGTGAGTCGCTCGCCGTAGTCCGCGATCTTCCGGCTGATCACGTCGAGCGCACGGTCCAGCTCCTCGCGGCGCTCCTGGAAGCGCCGGCGATGAGCCGTGAGCAGCTCGAGCCGGAGCGTGGCCGGATCGGTGACCTTGCCGTCGGCACCGGTGAACTGCGCGATGTCGGCCAGGGGCATCCCCGTCTCCCGGAGATGGACCAGCATGCGGACCAGCTCCACGTCGGCCGTGGTGTACCGACGACGGCCCGCGCTGTCGCGCCGGGGCGACGGCACGATGCCCTGGCGTTCGAAGTACCGCAGCGTGTCGGGCGCCAGACCGATCAGCGCCGCGACCTCGGCGATGCCGGGCAACTCCTCTGCTTCACTCATGCCGCAAGCCTCGGCCCTGGACCTCGGTCCAGGTCAAGCGACCGTCACCCAGCGGCTCCGTGGCCGGACGACGGCAGGTGGATCCGTCCGCGTGTGCACCGTACTGTCGGCCTGCACGCCCCCTGGAGTGTGCTTGTCAGACCACGCCCGACGGATGGACCGGCGCCCATGGAACTCGCCCCCTTCGATCCCGCCCACGCGGCGACCGTGGCCGGATGGCCGGCCTCCGCCGAGGAGGTGGTCATGTGGTGCGGACGTCGGGACTTCCCCGTGCCCGCGAGGACGGTCACCGACTGGCAGGAGGACCAGGACGTGCGGGCCTACGTCCTCGTCGACGGGGACGGGCAGGCCGTCGGCTACGGGGAGCTGTGGCTGGACGCCGAGGAGGACGAGGTCGAGCTCGCCCGCGTCATCGTGGCGCCCGGGCACCGCGGAAAGGGCCTGGGCCGCACCCTCGCACGGGGTCTGCTCGCGCACGCCCTGGCGACGGGCCACGCGGACGTCTTCCTGCGCGTCCACCCCGACAACGACCGTGCGCTGCGCTGCTACGAGGGCACCGGGTTCGCGCCGGTGGCCGCCGAGCTCGCCGCGAGCTGGAACGCGGCCCAGCCGGTCGCCTACCGGTGGCTCCGGCACGAGGCCGGGAGCCGGTGACCACCACCGCCGCGGCCGGCGGTGACCCGTCCGGCCCCTGACCGTCCGGGACCGGGCGCGGGAGGAGCCCGCCGTCGCTCCCTGGGCTGAGCCGGGGGCCCGGATGTCGCACCGTGGTACGAGGCGGGGGTACTCGGTGGCTCCGTAGCGTGGCGGGCGGAACGGGACCGGACACGTCGGAGAGGGCCGCTGCGCGGTGGGATACATGATCGTCTTGGCGGTACCGGTGGTCCTTGCGGTGCTGGGCGGCCTGCACTGGTACGTGTGGCGGCGCATGGTCCGGGCGACGACCGCTCCGGGCACGGTGGGGCGGCGGGCGGGCACCGCGGTGTTCGTCACGGGGGCGGTGCTGCTGGTGGCGGTGTTCGCCGGCGCGCGGCTCGGCCTGCCGTTCTGGCTGGTCCGGGTCCTGGCGTGGCCCGGCTACCTGTGGGCCGCCGTCGCGCTGTACCTGCTGCTCGGCGCGCTGGCCGGCGAGGCGGTCCGGCCGGCGCTGGCCCGGTGGCTGCGTCGCCGTGCCGCCCGCGCGACGGCCGCGGCACGGGTCCCGGCTGCCGCGACGGACCTCACGGCGGCCCCCGCACCGGCCACCGTCCCGGCCGACGACCATGCGTCCTCCCCGGCCCCCAAGCCCGCTGACCCCACGCCCGCTGACCTCACCTCCTCGGCCCTCACGCCCGCAGACCCCACCTCCACGGACCGCTCGCCCGCGGACCCCGCCGAGCTGTCCCGCCGCGTGTTCGTCGCCCGCGTCGTGGCCGGCGCGACCGCCGTCGCGGCCGTCGGCACGGTCGGCCGGGGCACGTACGGCGTGCTGCGCGGGCCGCGGGTGAAGCGGGTGACCGTGCCGCTGGCGAAGCTGCCGCGGGCGGCGCACGGTTTCCGGATCGCGGTGGTCAGCGACGTCCACCTGGGTCCCGTCCTGGGGCGCGCCTTCTCCGAGCGGGTCGTGGCGACCGTCAACGCGACGCAGCCCGACCTGATCGCCGTGGTCGGCGACCTCGCGGACGGTTCGGTGGAGGACCTCCGGTCGGCGGTGGAGCCGATCAGCCGGCTGCGGGCGCGCCACGGGTCATTCTTCGTCACGGGCAACCACGAGTACTTCTCCGGCGTGGAGGAGTGGACCGCCCTGGTCCAGGAACTGGGCCTGGACCTGCTGGCGAACGAACGCGTCGAGCTCCCCGCCTTCGACCTCGCCGGGGTGAACGACGTGTCCGGCGAGGGCTACGGCGACGGCCCCGACCTCGCGGCCGCGCTGCGCGACCGCGACCCCTCCCGCGCGTCGGTGCTGATGGCGCACCAGCCGGTCTTCGTCGACGAGGCCGTGCGCCACGGCGTCGACCTGCAGCTGTCGGGTCACACCCACGGCGGTCAGCTGTGGCCGCTCAACCATGTGGCGGCGCTGGCGAACCCCACGGTGGCCGGGCTCGAGCGGTACGGGGACACGCAGCTGTACGTGTCGCGCGGCGCGGGCGCGTGGGGTCCGCCGACCCGGGTGGGCGCGCCGTCCGACGTGACGGTGGTCGAACTGGCCTCCCTCCGTGCCTGACCGTAGCGTGGGCGGCGGCGCCGCAGCGCGGCATTCCTCCCCCGGGCAGTCGACCCCGCAGGTGACACCGTGAGCATCGAGAACGCCGGGGCCATGAGCCCGTTGGTCGCCGGGCTGGCCTCCACCGGGCAGCGCCTGCGGCAGATCGACCAGCGCCGTCCGTGGGCGCTGGACACCGCCGTCGTGCTGGTGGTCGTCCTGGTGTGCTGCCTGCCGGACCTGCTGGTCGAGGGCACTCCCGAGGGCCCGCACGGCGTGCGGCTGGACCTCACCGATCTGCCCCTGGCGCCGACGCTGGCCCTTCAGGCCGGGCTGGTACTGCCCCTGTGGTGGCGGCGGCGCGCGCCGTTGCCCGTCTTCGGCGTGATCGCCGCCGCCTTCGTCGTCCAGTGGTCCCTCGACGCGGCGCTGCGGGCGGACGTCGCCCTCTTCGTCGCGCTGTACAGCCTGGCGCTGCACGGGCGGCTGCGGCGGCTGCCGTGGGCCTGTGCCGTGACGGCGCTCGCCATGGGGCTGGTGGCGTGGCGGGTGCGCGCCACGATGTCGGTCTGGGACACCCTCTTCTTCCTGCTCGGCACGGCGACCGCGGCGGTCGCGCTCGGCATCGCGATCCGGATCCGCCGGGCCCAGCTGGCCGGGCTGCGGGAGCGCGCGGCCCGTCTGGAGATCGAGCGCGACCAGCGCAGCAGGCTGGCGACGGCGACCGAGCGGGCGCGGGTGGCCCGCGAGATGCACGACGTCGTGGGCCACAACCTGAGCGTCATCATCACCCTCGCCGACGCGGGCGCGTACGCCGCCGACGCGGCTCCCGAACGCGGCAAGGAGGCGCTGCGGCTGATCGGCGGCACCGGCCGCCAGGCCCTGGACGAGCTGCGCCGGGTGCTCGGGGTGCTGCGCGAGGCGGGTGGCGACCCGTCGGCGGGTTCGCTGCTCAGCCCGCAGCCCGGCATCGCCGACGTCGACATGCTGTGCGCGGGCGTCCGCGCCGCCGGGCCGGAGGTCGCCTACCGCACCACCGGGGACGTGCGGGCCCTCGACCCGGGCGTACAGCTGACCGCGTACCGCATCGTGCAGGAGGCGCTGACCAACACCCTCAAGCACGCCGGGACCGACACCAGGGTGAGCCTGTCGATCACCGCCGACGACCGGCGGCTGGACATCGAGGTCCGGGACACCGGCCCGCTCGCCCCCGCCGGGCCTGCCGGACCGCGCGAGGAGGAAGGACACGGTCTGATGGGTATGCGCGAGCGTGCCGCGTTGTACGGCGGAACCGTCGACGCCGGCCCCACGGAGGACGGCGGCTGGCGCGTGGCGGTCGGCCTCGACCTCACCCCGCAGGGCGGTGCCCGGTGACCACCGTGCTCATCGTCGACGACCAGCAGCTCCAGCGCTACGCCTTCCGCGTCCTGCTGGAGTCCGTCCCGGAGACCACCGTGGTCGGCGAGGCGGCCCACGGCGCCGACGCGGTCCGCAGGGCAGCCGAACTGCGCCCCGACGTGGTCCTGATGGACATCCGCATGCCCGGCATGGACGGTATCGAGGCCACCCGCCGCATCGTCGCCGGGGGCGGCCGCTCCCGGGTCCTGGTGCTGACCACCTTCGACCTCGACGAGTACGTGCACGCGGCCCTGCGCGCGGGGGCCAGCGGCTTCCTGCTGAAGGACGCCCGCCCCGAGGAGCTGTTCGCCGGCATCCGCGCGGTGGCCGCGGGCGACGCCGTGATCGCTCCGGCGCTCACCCGCCGCCTGCTCGACGAGTACGCCCAGCACATCCCGCGTCCCGACACCGACCCGGCCCTCGACCCCCGGCTGGCCGCCCTCACCGACCGCGAACGCGAGATCCTGGTCGCCATCGGCAAGGGCTGGACCAACGGCGAGATCGCCGCCCATTTCGTCCTCTCCGAGTCGACCGTGAAGACCCACGTCGGACGCGTCCTCGCCAAGATCGGCGCCCGTGACCGCGTCCAGGCGGTGATCTACGCCTACGACCTCGGCCTCACCCGCCCCCGCTCGGCCCCCGATCCCCCGAACACGCCCTGAACCCGGCGACTCTCGCCTGCCCCTGCCCTCCTGCCGCGGCCGGAGCAGGCAGGACCGACCCGATCGGCCGACACGCACGGCGCGGCTCGTCGGGCCCTTCACCCGTCCGACGTGCTGCGCTGGTCGTGGCGGCCGGTGGGTGATGCGGTGGAGGCACGGAGGAACCGGTGCGGTGCGCCCGAGGCGCGCCGGGCCGTCGTTGCTCCTCCCCGCGAAGCGGAGAGCGGGGCTCGCAGCTCAGCACCCAGGAGGCACCGGTGACCACTCCCCGTCCGGCCGTCCGGCCGATGCGTTACCTCGCCGCCGCGATGGCGGCCGGGGCCCTGCTCGCCACCACCGCCTGCTCCGGCGCGGGGACGGGCAGCGGACCCGAGGCCCGCACCGGCGCCGGCCGGGGCGAACGTCCCGCCGAGGCGGCGACCGGCACCCCCTCGCCCTCCCCCACCCTCACCGAGGACGGCGCGCGTCACGCGCTGATCACCGCGGCGCAGATCGAGGACGACTGGACCCAGGTCACGACGTCCACCGCGCGGTCCTGGCGCGACAGCCTCCTGATCGGCAAGGTCGACGCCGCGCAGTTCCTGACGGGCAAGTCGGACGTCGCCGAATGCCAACGCATGACCGACGCGCTGTTCGACGAGACGCTGCTCGGCAGCCCGTCCGGCGCCTCGGCGCTCGCCGGTTTCGAGGAGGGCGACTCGCGGCTGCTGTACCAGGTCGCGACGTACGACCAGAAGACGCTCGACGACTCGATGCGGTGGCTGAAGACGCTGCCGCAGAGCTGCGACAGCTTCACCCTGACCGGCGACGACGGCGGGAAGCGCACCGTCGAGGTGGTGGAGACGGCGATCCCGAAGGAGGGCGACGCCCGGCAGGGCCTGACCGTCACGGTGCAGGGCGACGAGGACGGCAACCCGGTGACCCTCACCCTGGCCGTCGCGGTCGTGCGGGTCGGCACGAACGCGATCACCGTCACCCAAGGCGGCGTGAGCGGGGCGAAGACCAGCACCACCGACTCGGCGGTGCGGCAGGGCACGCCGCGGCTCCAGGAAGTCCTCGCCGGCCGCACCCCGACCCCCAACCAGACGGTCTTCGACTGATCCCCGACCGATCCCCGCAGCCGCGGCCGGCGAGGCGTCGGCGCGGCGGCGCCGGTTCCGCCCGGGCGTCGACGTGACGTCAGGCGGGGGCCCCGAGCGGCGGGTGTTCGAGGACGCGGGGCCGGTACTCGACCAGCTGGATGCGACCGTCGAAGGTGCGCTGGTCGGTCATCTCGAGGGCGACGTCCGGATAGCCGTCGTAGATGCGTTCCTCGCCCGTGGCCCCGGTGATCACCGGGAACATCACGACGCGGAAGCGGTCGACGAGTCCGGCGCGCAGCAGCGACCGGGACAGGCTGAGGCTGCCGATGGTGCTGAGGAGCCCCGGGCCGCCGGACTTCATGGCGCGGACCGCCTCGACGGCGTCGTCGCGGACGAGCGTGGAGTTGGCCCAGGTCAGCGGCTCCTCGAGGGAGGAGGAGAACACCACCTTGGACGCTCGCGTGAGTTCGTCGACGGACTCCTCCTCCTCGGGCCGGAACTCGTCCTGGCCGTCGGGAACCCGGCCCTCCGCGAAGCCGGACATCAGGCGGTAGGTGTTCGCTCCCATCAGGTAGGTGACCTCGGGCTGCTCACCGAGCCACGCGAGGTACTCCGGGCCCTCGAGCCCCCAGAACCCGGGCCATCCCTCGCCCGAGGCGTAGCCGTCGAGGGAGGTGATGAAGTCGACGAGAAGGTCCGACATGGCGCTGTCCTTTCCTGGGCTGTCACCAGGGTGGACCGGTCGGGAGCCGCGTACTCATCGGCCGCGCCGTGGAGACGCGGGAACGGCGCGTGGGGGGCGGGCTCGTGCGGCACGAGGTCAGGCCGTGCCGCACGAGCGGTCAGTGGCCGACGGGCGCCGTCTCGCTCCGTCGCGTGCGGTCGACCGAGGCGGTGCGCAGCACCCCGGCGCCCAGGGCGGTGGTCACGCACAGCAGGGTCAGCAGGATGAACGCGTGGTCCAGGGCGACCAGACGGGTCAGCCAGCCGATGAGGGCGGGGCCGGCGAGCATGCCGACGTAGCCGAGCCCGGCGACGCGGGAGACGTTGGCCCCGGCGGCCGCGGGGTCGGCGTGCCCGGCGGCACTGAACAGCTGCGGAACGGTGCCGGAGAGGCCCAGCCCGAACAGCGCCCAGCCCACGAACGCGGCCCACATCCACGGGCAGAGGGCCACCAGCGTGATGCCCACGGCGGCCAGCGCCGAGCCGTACCGCAGGATCGCCATGGACCCGAACCGGGCGACGCAGCGGTCGGTGAGCAGCCGGCCCACGGTCATGGCGGCCGCGAAGGTGCCGTACGCGAAGGCGGCGGTGCCGGTCGACGCGCCGAGGACGTCCTGCAGGTGCAGCGCGCTCCAGTCGTTCGCCGCGCCCTCGCACAGCATCACCATCAGCGCCAGGACGGCGAGGAGCCACACCCGCCCGGTGCCGCCACCGGTGGGCGACGCCTTCTCCCCGGGAGCGAGGGCGGTGCCTTCGGCGGCAGCCGGGGCGGCGCCCTCGGAGGCAGGGCTCCCGGTCACGGCAGGGGCCGCCATCAGGGCGCGGGCCGAGACCAGGGCGACGAGGATCCCCACCGCTCCCATCACGGCCATGCCGGCCACCGGGCGCAGCCCGACGGCGGTGGTGCCCGCCGCGGCGAGGGCGGCGACGACGCCGCCGACGGAGAACGTGGCGTGGAAGCCGGACATGACGGGCCGGCCGTACGCCTTCTCGACGTGCACGGCATGGGCGTTCATGCTCACGTCCAGGCAGCCGTTGCAGAAGCCGAAGACCAGCAGTGCGCCCGCCAGCGTCCACGGGTCCTGGGCGATGCCGGGCAGGATCAGGGACGCGCCGCACAGCACGCCGCTCGCGGGCACGACGACGCGCGCCCCGAGGCGGTCGGTCAGCGGGCCGGCCACCTGCATGCCGAGGAAGGCTCCGAGCCCGAGCAGGACGAGCAGGCCGCCCAGGGTGGCGTGGCTGATGCCCACCCGCTCCTCGACTACGGGGATGTGCACCACCCACGCGCCCATGAGGATGCCGCACAGGACGAAGTAGACATAGGTCGCCCCGCGGGCGGCTCGCAGCGAACGTTCCATACCGATCACCGTAAACGAACAAGGCACGTGTTCGAAAGGCATGTCGGCGAACAGATTGCCTGTTCGTTCGGCGGTGGTGTTCAATGCCGGGCATGAGCTACGCAGACCGCCACGCGCTGATCGCGAAGGCCGTCAGGGACTCCGGGAGCGCCACGGTCCAGGAGCTCGCGGAGCTGACCGGGGCCTCGGAGATGACCATCCGCCGCGACCTCGACGCGCTGGCCGCCCAGGGCGTGCTGGAACGCGTCCGGGGCGGGGCCCGCACCCTGCTGCTGCGGGGCGAGGAGCCTCCGTTCGCGCTGCGCGTCCACGAGGCGCTGGACGCCAAGCGGCGGATCGCCGCCGAGGTGTCCGCCCTCGTCGCGGACGGCGAGAGCGTCCTGCTGGACAGCGGCACCACCTGCCTGGAGGTCGCGCGGCTGCTGCGCGAGAGGCCCGTGACGGTGATGCCGCTGTCCCTTCAGGCCGTCCAGCTGTTCGCCGAGGCGCCCGGCCCGGCCACGCTGGTCGTGCCCGGAGGGCAGCCCCGGGCCGCGGAGGGCGCCCTCACCGGGCCGCTCACCCTCGCGTCGCTGGCGGCGCTGCGCTTCGACACCGCCGTCGTGGGCTGCTGCGGGCTGAGCGCGGCCGACGGGCTGACCGCCTACGACCTCGAGGACGCCACGGTGAAGAAGGCGGCCGTCGCCTCGGCCCGCCGGGTCGTCGCCGCGACGGACGGCGGCAAGCTCGGCCGCACCGCCTTCGCCCACGTCGTGCCCTCCGCCCTCCTGCACACGCTGGTCACCGACGCCACCGCGCCCGCCGACGAGGTGGCGGCGCTGGAGGCCGCCGGCACCGTCGTCCGCACCGTCTGACGGGGCTCCCCGGTCCGACGGGGCTCGCTCAGTGCTCGACGGGTTCGTCGGTGAGCTTCTGCCCGCGCAGCAGGAACCAGGCCATGCCCGCGGCGAGCAGCAGCAGTCCCGCGCCGACGCCGGCGGCCAGGGCCACGCCGTCGACGAAGGACTCGCGTGCCGCGTGCAGCAACGCCTCGGCGTGACCGGCGGGCAGGTGCTCGGCGGCCACCACGGCTCCGGCCAGCGACTCGTGGGCCGCTTCCGGCGTTCCGGCCGGCCCGGTGAAGCCCTGGTAGACGTTGGTGACGACCGACCCGAGCAGGGCCACCCCCAGGGCGGTGCCCAGTTCGTACGCCGTCTCCGACACCGCGGAGGCAGCGCCCGCCTGCTCCTTGGGCACGGCGGTGAGGATGACGTCGGAGGTGACGGTGAACGACAGTCCGGCGCCGAACCCGACGACCAGCAGGGCCGTGCCCAGCAGCGGGTAGCCGGTGGCCTGGGTGAGCGTGGTGAGGGCGGCCAGGGTCAGCCCGATGGCGGCCAGGCCGCCGGAGACGACCGCGCGCACCGACACGCGGCGCGCCGCGGCGCCGGCGAGCAGACCCGCCACCACCGCGCCGACGGCGGCGGGCAGCTCGGCGACACCCGCCTCCATCGGGCCCCGGTCCTGGACCAGTTGCAGGTACTGGGAGAGGAAGAACAGCAGTCCGGACAGCCCGAGGATGGTCAGCAGGTTCGCCAGGACGGCCCCGCTGAAGCCGCGGTTGCGGAACAGCCGGACGTCCACCAGCGGGACGGGCAGCGCACGCTGCCGTCGGACGAAGGCGTACAGGGCGGCCGCGCCGAGCAGTCCGGCAGCCAGGGTGGGCCAGGTGATTCCGTGGGCGGCGGCCTCCTTGATCGCGTACACGACGCCGACCATGCCGACCAGCGACAGCAGTACGCTCGGCAGGTCCCACGGCCCCGGAGCGGGGTTGCGCGACTCCGGCAGCATCCTGACGCCGACGACGACCAGCAGCGCCATCACCGGCAGGTTGATCAGGAAGACCGAGCCCCACCAGAAGTGCTCCAGCAGCACGCCGCCGACGATCGGGCCGACCGCCATGCCCGCCGAGGCGGCGGCGGACCAGATGCCGATGGCGAGGCTGCGCTCGCGCTGGTCCTGGAAGATGTTGCGGATCAGCGCGAGGGTGGACGGCATCAGCGTGGCGCCGGCGACGCCGAGCAGCGCCCGGGCGACGATCATCGTCTCGGGGGTCGTCGCGTAGGCGCTCAGCAGCGAGACCAGACCGAACGCGGTGGCGCCGATGAGCAGCAGGCGTTTGCGGCCGATGCGGTCGCCGAGACTGCCCATGGAGACCAGCAGGCCGGCGATCACGAAGGAGTAGGCGTCCCCGATCCACAGCAGCTGGGTGCCCGTGGGCTGGAGGTCCTCGCTGAGGTAGGGCGTGGCCAGACCGAGCACGGTGGCGTCCACGGCGACGAGCAGCACGGCGAGGACGAGGACGCCCAGGGCGACCCAGCGCCCCGGAGTCCGCTGCGCACTGCCGTGTTCGGCCGTCTGCGGGAAGGTGGTCATCACGCGTCCCTCCGTATGGCGCCGCCGAGCAGCAGCTCGACGAGCATGTGGGAGATGTCGTTGCGGGCGACCCTGCCCTCGGTGACGGCCCAGCCGCCCGCGGCCAGCAGGCCGTAGAGGGCCTCGGTGAGCCACACCGCGCTCAGGTCGATGCGGAACTCGCCGCTCTCCTGGCCCCGCCGGAACAGGCCGGTGAGCCGTTCGTCGATGCGGGCCCAGCCGGCGTTCTGCTCCTCGCCCTCGAAGAGCTGGTTCTCGGAGTAGAGGAAGGCGAGCAGGCCGGCGCACGGTTCGACCGCGCGGACCAGGCGGCGCAGCGCCTCCTCGGCGCTCCCCTCCTCCGGGCAGGCCGCGGCCAGGGCCTTCTCGCACTCGGTGATGCCGAACTCCTCCAGGGCGCGCACCAGGGTGTCCCGCCCGGGGAAGTGCCGGTTCAGCGTCGCCCGGCTGATCCCCGCGGCCCGGGCGACCTCTTCGGTGGTCGCCGTGGACCTGCGCGCCAGCAGGTCGGCCGCGGTACGCAGCACATGGTCACGATCGAAGCTCATGAGCCAACCGTAACCCACATGAGACATCGATGTCTCACTCGAACCATGAACGGCTCACTCATGTGCTCCGCGGAACCGGCGGGGAACGCGACGCGTCGTGTCGGCGGTGAGACGGAAACTTCTGAGCCACGCACGCGGCTGGAGCACGCGCCGCAGGATCACGGTCTACCTGTTCGCGCAGTCGCTGCTGCTCGGCGTGACCGTCACGGTCGTCCGCGCCTGGGACGCCCACGTCTCGCCCCTCGGCTACCTCGTGCCGTGGCTGGGCGCGGCCGCCGGTGGGCTGATGGGCCTGGTCCACAGCTCGCGTAAGGCGTGACGCGCGCCCGCCGGCCCCGTCCGCCCACCTCATCGGGAGGCCGTCGCTGAGCCTCACGGAGGTGCGCCGAGGACAAGACCAGGGGGCGACGACGGATCCGTCGTCGCCCCCTGCCCCGCTCCCGGCGTCAGGCCGCGGAGGTCACCGGGATCGGCGTGAACATCTCGGGTTCCTCGTCCGGGGTGAGCGCGGTCGGACCGTAGATCCAGTCGGTGAAGGAGTAGTCGTAGGTGCCGCGGGCCCGCAGGATCTCGTTGCGCCGTCGGCGGTCCTCACCGTCGAGGTGCCACAGCTCGCCCCAGGCGCGGGCCGTGGTCTGCACCCGGCGGCAGTGCTCCACGCGGACCGCCTCGTAGGCCGCGAGGGCGCCGTCCCAGTCCGGCCGCTCGCCGGGGGCGGCGGCCTCGCGCATCCTCGTCCACTGCTCGGCCAGCACCCAGCCGTCCTCGATCGCCATGATCGCGCCCTGCGCCATGTACTGCAGCGGCGGGTGCGCGGCGTCGCCGAGGAGCACGATCCGGCCGTGCACCCAGGTCTCGATCGGGTCGCGGTCGAACATCCGCCACCAGCGGTCGCGCCACATCAGCGGGATGCCGTCGCGCACGGTGCCGCAGGTGGCGGCGAAGGCCGCGTCCAGCTCGTCCGGGGTGCCCCAGTCCTCCTGCCCGGCCAGCGCCTTGGGGGACTCGAAGACGGCGACCTGGTTGAACATGGCGCCGCCGCGCAGCGCGTACTGCACGAAGTGGCAGCGCGGGCCGACGTACAGGGTCACGTCCTTCTCCGCGACGCCGTTGTCCTGCACCTTCTCGATGGGCACGGCCGCCCGGTAGGCGACGTAGGAGGAGCTGACCACGTCGTCGCCGACCAGCTGGCGGCGGGCCACCGAGTGCAGCCCGTCCGCCGCGACGACCAGCGGCGCCTCGTGGACGGCGCCGTCCTCGAGACGGACGCGGGCGCCCTCGGCGGTGTTCTCGTAGCCGACCACCGTGGCGTCGGTGAGCAGTTCGACGCCGGCCCGCTCGCAGGCGCGCAGGAAGATGCCGTGCAGGTCGCTGCGGTGGATCACCATGTACGGGAAGCCGTAGCGGCGTTCGAGGTCGCGCAGGTCCAGCCGGGTCAGTTCGGTGGAGTCGAGCGCGTCCTTCATCACCATGGACTCGGGCACCACGCCCAGGCTCCTGGCCTCGTCCAGCAGGCCGTACTCGGCGAGGATGCGGGTGCAGTTGGGGGCGATCTGCAGCCCCGCGCCCACCTCGCCGAACTCGGGCGCGCGTTCCAGGACGCGCACCCGCAGGCCCTTGCGGGTCAGGGCGAGGGCGGTGCCGAGACCGCCGATGCCGCCGCCGACCACGAGGACGTCGGGCCGGTCCGCGGCGCTGGCTTCAGTGTTCATGATCGGTTCCTTCGGTGGCGGGACGGTGCCTGCGCGGCCCTGGTCACAGCCAGGGGCCCAGCGCGGGGGCGGGCGTGCCGTCCGCCGCGCGGAGGCCGGCGTCCCGTCCGGTGAGGTAGGCGGCGAGGTCGGGCAGCGGCGCGGTCACCAGGACGGGGTCGCCCTCGCCGGGCAGTTCCCAGGTGTCGTGCGGCGCCCGCAGGGTCACGGCGGGTCCGGGGGCCGTCGCGCGCTTGGCGGCGACGTCCGCGCACAGGGCGGCGAGGAAGTCGTCCGGCAGGTCGGCGAAGGTGACGCCTGCGTTCAGGTCGACGGCGTGGACGCACACCTCGCGCGAACGCATCCAGGGCAGCTCGGTCGCGGGCACGGTTCGCCCCTGCGCGGTGACGACCGGGGCCCGCCACTGCTCCTCAGTGAGGGCGGCGGTGGCGGCCTCCAGCGCCCGGGCGGACTCGCGCAGCCAGGCGGTGAGCTCCCCGGCCGACAGGGCGGGGCCGCGTTCGATGCCCGCCGCGCGCTCCTCGGGCGAGGCGTACATCGGGGTGACCTCGCCGGTGGCGGCCCAGTGCACCAGGTTGGACAGCGCCTCGGCGTTGGCGGCGACGTGCGCGGTCAGGTGGGCCCGGGTCCAGCCGGGCAGGGCGCTCGGCGCGGCGAGGGCGTCGCCGTCGAGGCGGTCGGCGGCCCGCAGCACCAGGTCGGTGCCGAGGGCGGCCCAGCGGCGGGCGTCGTCGAGGGTGCGGGCCATCAGTGGGACGCCTCCCGCACGATCCGGTTCTCCAGGCGGCCGAGGCCGGCGATCTCGGTGACGACGCTCTCGCCGCCGGTGAGGTAGCGGGCCGGCTTGCGTGCGTGGCCGACGCCGCCGGGGGTGCCGGTGGCGATGATGTCGCCCGGGTTGAGGCGCACGATCGTGGAGACGTACTCGACCAGGGCGACCGGGTCGAAGAGCAGGTCGCCGGTGTTGTCGGACTGCATGACCTCGCCGTCCACGGTGAGTGTGACGTCAAGGGCGGGGCGCACGCCGCCGGGCAGTTCGTCGGGGGTGACCAGGTAGGGGCCGACGGGGGTGGAGGAGTCCCACATCTTGCCCTGCAGCCATTCGCGGGTGCGGAACTGCCAGTCGCGGCAGGTGATGTCGTTGAGCACGGTGAAGCCGGCGACGGCCTGCTCGGCCTCCTCGCCGGTGGCGCGGCGCACCTTCCTGCCGACGACCAGGGCGAGTTCGACCTCCCAGTCGAACTCCTCGGTCTCGGCGGGCCGCTGGATGTCGTCGCCCGCGCCGATCAGGCTGTCGGCGAACTTGGCGAAGAGGGTGGGGTGCTGGGGCAGGTCCCGGCCCATCTCCTGGATGTGGTTGCGGTAGTTGAGGCCGACGCAGACGACCTTGGTGGGGGCGGGCACCACGGGGGCGAAGTCGGCGCCGTCCACCGGGTGACGGGCGCCGGCCGCGGAGGCGGCGAGGGCCTGCCAGTCGTCCTGTGCGAGGAGCGTGCCGACGTCGGGGAAGCCGAGCTCGACCAGGCTGTCGCCGTCGAGCCGGACGGCCTGGGTGGTGCCGCTGGTGCGGAGGGTGGCGAGCTTCATCGGGTGGTTCCTTCCACGTGGGTGCGGTTGAGCCGCAGGGCTTCGAAGACGGGTGCGTCGCTGAACCGGAAGAGGTCCAGGGCGCCGGAGTCGGAGTCGGTGGCGCCGGCCTCGGAGCGGACGGTCAGCGGCTGCCAGGACGGCACGACGAACAGGTCCCCGCGGGTGACGGACCAGGTCCGGTCGCCGACGGTGACGGTTCCGGAGCCGTCGAAGACCTGGTAGACGGACGAGCCGGTCTCCTGGACGGGCGCGGTCTGGGCGCCGCGCGTGATCCGGTGCATCTCGGCGCGGAGGGTCGGCAGCACGTCGGCGCCGGTGGCCGGGTCGCTGAAGCGGACGGCCGCGTGCCCGTGCTCCACGGTGCCCGGGTGGCCTTCGGCCTCCAGCGCGAGCTGGTCGGCGAGGGCGCGGTCGGTTTGCTCCCAGCGGTAGGCCAGCAGCGGGGATCCGGGGCCGGTGGCCCCGGCGGAGACGGGCCGCAGGCCGGGGTGGCCCCACAGCCGCTCGGAGCGGGAGCGGTCCGGGGTGATCCGCTCGGCGTCGCTGATCTCGTCGCGGCCGAACTCGAAGAACTGGGCCTCGTTGGCGTACTGGAAGGGGATGTCCAGGCCGTCGATCCAGGCCATCGGCTCGGAGGTGGCGTTGTGGTGGGCGTGCCAGTTCCAGCCGGCCTGCGGCAGGAAGTCGCCGCGGCGCATCGCCACGGGGTCGCGGCCGACCACCGTCCACACGCCCTCGCCCTCGACGACGAAGCGGAAGGCGTGCTGGGTGTGCCGGTGCTCCGGGGCGTCCTCGCCGGGCATCAGGTACTGGATCGCGGCCCACAGCGTCGGGGTCGCGAAGGGGCGGCCGCCGAGCGAGGGGTTGGCCAGGGCGATGGCCCGGCGTTCGCCGCCGC
This sequence comes from Streptomyces sp. NPDC002734, assembly GCF_040295685.1. NCBI lineage: Bacteria > Bacillati > Actinomycetota > Actinomycetes > Kitasatosporales > Streptomycetaceae > Streptomyces > Streptomyces sp. NPDC002734. The sequence continues at coordinate 73,924 of NZ_JBEOVU010000010.1, read as the reverse complement.
GGCCGACCGGGACCAGGTCGCCCGCCTGCGCGGCGAGTTCCCGCAGGCGGTCCCAGCGCCACACGTGCGGCAGGGCACGGGAGCGCGGGTGGGCGGGCATCAGGTCGCCGATCTCGGTCCACAGCGGGACGAGCAGCTCCTGCTCGAACCCCCGGTACAGCTCTTCGAGCGCCGGGGTGACGTCGGGTTGTCCCTCGGCGGAGACGGCCTTCAGCCGGACCGGGGAGCCGGCGGCGGTGTCGTGGGCGATGGCGGAGTCAGTCACGGGAACAGACTGCGACGCGTCGGAGAGCAGAACGGGTAGATTCTGGAGAGCAGAATCCTGTGAAAGGCCCGCACCGTGGACAAGCCGCTCAAGACCCCTCCGCCCTACCCGATCGCCAGCGTGGACCACGCCCTGCGGGCGGCGATCGTCCTGCAGATGGAGGGCGGCGCGACCGTGGCGCAGCTCGCCGAGCGCCTGGGCGTCGCGCGCTCCACGGCCCACCGGCTGCTGGCCATGCTGGTGTACCGGGACTTCGCCGTACAGGGCGAGGACCGGGTGTACCGCGCCGGCCCGGTGCTGGAGCTGGCCGCCCACTCCCAGTCCCTCGTCTCCCGGCTGCGCGCGGCGGCCCTGCCCCACCTGCACCGGCTGGTCGCCCTGCTGGACGAGACCGCGAACCTGACCGTGCGCACCGGGGACACCGCGCGTTTCGTCGCCAGCGTCGAGTCACGGCAGGCGCTGCGGGTCGGCTCCCGCGAGGGCATGGTCTTCCCCGCCCACCGCACCACCGCCGGGCTGCTGCTGCTCGCCGAGCTCACGGACGAGGAATTGGCGGAGGTCTACCCGCCCGGGCGCCGGCGCGACCCCGATCACGACCGCGACCGCGACCGCACGGCGGACCTCCCCGACCTGGAGCGGCTGCGCGCGGACCTGCGGCGACTGCGGCGCAACGGGTTCGCCGTGAACAAGGAGCGGTCCGAGCGGGGCCTGGTCGCCGTGGGCGTCCCGGTGCGCGACACGGAGGGCAGGGCACTGGCGGGCCTGTCGGTGTCGATGCCCAGCGTGCGCTACGACCCGCACCGGCTGCGCCCCCTGGTCAACGCGTTGGAGGCCGCGGCCGCAGCGCTGCGGGAGGACCTGTCCGGTTCCGCCTGAGCCCGGCGCGGCGGCGACCTCTCCCCACGGCGACCCCGCACACTCCGGACTTCGCGGCCGCTCCGGTCCGGGCAGGGGCGCCCGTCGTCCTCTGCTGAGCCGCGGTCCCGAGGTGGCGGCGGAGGCGGACACCGCGATCGTCCGTCCGCGGCCGGTCAGGCCTCCCAGGCGCGAGGGCGGTCCAGCTCTTCCCACTCGGGGCGGAGCAGTGAGAACACGGCCAGGTCGTGGCGGCGGCCCCGGTGGAAGCAGGCGGCGCGACGGACTCCCTCACGGGTGAAGCCGCACTTGGTGAGGACGGCGAGCGCCGGGGCGTTGTCGGTGTGCGTCTGCGCCGTGAGCCGGTACATCGGGAGCTCGCCGAACGCCAGGTCCACCAGCGCGTCGAGGGCAGCGCGGCCGTGGCCGTGCCCGCGGTGTTCGGCGGCGAGCAGCAACTCGACGTCGGCTGTGCCGTCGACGATGTTCTGGTGGGTCAGGGCGACGTGGCCGACCGGAGCGCCGCCGACCGGACAGATGAGAAAGTCGTCGCGGTCGTCGTCCTCGATGTCGCGCTCGATGCGTTCGCGCACGGCGGTGAGCGAGCGTGGCCACATCCCTATCTGGTGGGCGGCCACAGGGTCGGATCTCCAGCTGTGCACGAGTTCGGCGTCGTCCATGTCGAGTGCCGCAAGGCCGACGGACCGGGCCCGCCAGGCGATTTCCCTCCCGGCCTCCGCGTCGTACTCGTCGTCGCCCGGACTCTCGTTGTTCTTGATCACGGACGGATGCTAGAGGCACCCCCGGTCCGGGGCCACCGCGTTTCTCGTTCTCCGTCGCCGGCACGCGGGGCGTCCGTCACGGAACCGGCGGCGGTGTCCGCCTCTCCGCCTGGTGCGGCGCGCCACCCGGTGCGCCGACGCCGGGTGCGGGCGGCGTCAGCTCACCCGGGACGGTCCGGGGAGGGGCGGGCGCTTCCGTGCTGTCCGTACCCGCCGCCTCGTCCCGCTCTTTCTCCTCCTTCAGGGCTCGGGCCTCGGCCTTGAGGATGCGCGCCGACTTGCCGGCCGACCGCACCAGGTCGGGGAGCCTCTTGGCGGACAGGACGGCGATGACGACGACGAGGACGACGGCGAGTTCACTCAGTCCGAACACGGCGGGCTCCTGGGGAGAGGGGAGGCGGAAGGCCGCCCCCGGGCGTGCGGCATGCCCGGGTGACCCGTCAGAATCTACAGGGGTGTAGAAGGCCGAGTCCACGGTGAGACCGGGTGAGGTGAGCGGGCGACGTCGCTCGGGTCTATACGATGACCGCCCGGGGAGCGGACAGCGGCGGAAGGAGACAGGACGTGGCGGAGCAGCGGCGGCCCCGGCGCGGCCAGGGAGAGCTGGAGGCGCTGGTCCTGTCGGCCCTCCAGGAGTCCAAGGGCCCGGCGACGGCCGGCTGGGTGCAGGAACGCCTGGGCGAGGACCTCGCCTACACCACCGTGGTCACCATCCTGACCAGGCTGCTGGCCAAGGGGGCCGTCACCCGTGAGCGCACGGGGCGGTCGTTCGCGTGGACCCCGGCCTCCGACCACGCCGGTCTGGCCGCCCGGAGGATGCGCCGGGTGCTGGACGGCGAGCGGGACCGGGAGGCCGTGCTGGCGAGCTTCGTCACCGGCCTGGACCCGGACGACGAACGCCTGCTGCGGGAACTCCTCGGCCGGCCCGGGAGCGAAGGGGACGACTGACCTCATGGGGGTGTTCGTCTTCCTTCCGCTGGTGCTGCCGCTCACCGCCTGGCCGGTGGCCCGGCTGGCCGAGCAGCACCTGGACCCGCGGACGGCAACCCGGCTGCTGACGTCCGTCGCCGCGGTGATGGCGGCCTGCAGCACCGTCTGCCTGGGCCTGCTGGTGGTCGTCGGCACCGCCCAGCTCCCGGGGAACCCTCTGCCGGACGGCTGGTCCGACCCCGAGGTGCGCGAAGCGGTCCCGTACGACGAGGTGGCGGGCAAGGCGGCCATCCCCGTGCTGTGCGTGGTGCTCGCCCTCTGCGGCCGGACCCTGTGGCGGCACGTCCGGCTGCGGCACCGGGCGCACCGGGCGCTCGCCGGGCTGCGGGACACGGAGGTGGCGGTACTGCCGGACGACGTCGCCTACGCGTATGCCCTCCCCGGCGGCGGCCGACGCGGCCGCGTCGTGGTGACCACCGGCCTCCTCGACGGTCTCGAACCGGCGGAGCGCCGCGCCCTGTTCGCCCACGAGCGCTCCCACCTGGCCGCCCGCCATCACCGCTACCTGCTGGCGGTGGGACTGGCGGCGCGCGCCAACCCCTTCCTGCGGCCGCTGCGGACCGCCGTGTCGTACACGACGGAACGGTGGGCGGACGAGGAGGCCGCGCAGGCGGTCGGCAGCCGGCGGACCGTGGCCCGCGCGATCGGCAAGGCGGCGCTGGTGTCCCGCGCCGCCCCGTCGGCCATGTGGGCGAACTTCGCCGTCGCGGGGCCGGTGCCCAGGCGGGTGGCCGCGCTGCTCGGCCCGGCCCCGGCCGCACGGCGCTGGCCGTCCGTGTTCACCGCCGTGGGACTCGCCGCCTGGGGTGCGGCCGCCGCGGCCGCCGTGTCGGCGATGTCGTCCGCCAACGCGGCCGTGACCATGACGCTCATCCTGTACGCCGCCACACCACTCTGACCCCCGGCACTCCCCCGCCGAGCCGCAACCCCTCCCGGTGACGCCGAGTCGGGTGCCCCTCCGCCACCGGGAGGGGTTCGGCGGCGCCCTCCGGGAGGCCGAGGTCAGGCGGCCTCAGGCGCGGCGGGAGTCACGCCTCCTCACCGTCCCCCTCGTCCTCGTCCCCCTCGAAGAAGTCACCCACCTCGTCCACGACCTCGGCCGCGACCATGCCGCCGACCACCCCCACCGCGAGCCCCGCCGCACCGGCCGCCACCGCCGCACCCGCGCCCGAACCGGACGCCCCGTGCCCCTGTCCCTGGTGGTGACCGGCGTGACCCGCGTACGCCTGCTCGCCGTGGTCGTGACCGCCGGAGCCGGAGCCGCCGTGGCCGTGACCACCGGGCCCGAACCCGCCGTGCGCACCGTAGGCGGCCCGGTGCTCGACGAGCCGCCGGACCCAGCCGTCGACCTCGGCCGTCCAGTCGCGGACCTCGTCGTGGCCCACGGTCACGTGGGTGAGCGCGTCGTGGCCCGGCGAGAGGAAGCCGCCGCGCTTGTCGGCCTCCAGGACCACTTCCACGCCGCCCGGGTGGGCGAGGAAGGTCACCTCGATCTCGTTCACCTGATGCGCGAACCGCGGCGACGGGGTGATCTCGATCTCCTGGTAGAAGGGCAGCCGCTGGCCGGTGCCGCCGACGCGGCCGTACTCCAGGTCGGCGGACCGGAAGCCGAAGCCGAGGCTGCCGAATGCCTCGAGGATCGCCTCCTGGACGGGCAGCGGCCGCACGGTCAGCGGGTCCAGGTCACCCTTGTCCCGGGCGCCCGCCACCGCCAGCTCGGTGCGCACGCCCAGCACGATCCCCAGCGGCTGCCCGTGGAGCTCCGTGACCGGTGTCTCCCAGGGCAGCGGCACGCCGAACGGCAGGCTGAGCCGCTCCCCCGCCGCGAGCCGGAACCCCCCGCCGACGGTGTACCGCTCGAAGGCGACCACACCCTCGCTCTCCCCGTCCGCGTCTTCCGCCTCCACCCGGGCCACCAGTTCCAGGGCCACCTGTGCGATCTCGACGTCGCCGCTGCCGCCCTCGATGTGCACCTGACCGGTGAGCGTCGAGCCGGGCAGGACGGGTCCGGGGTCGAGGGCCGTGTCGACGGTGGGTCCCCCCACACCGAGTGCGCCGAGCAGTCGTTTGAACACCATGAGGCGTCCGTTCCTCCTTCAGTGCCGCGTTCGCCCAGGCAGGGCGAACGACCGGCGGTTCACCCGCCGACCTCACTTCTACAGACGCGTAGAAGCATAGGATGCTCCCGTACGCGGAGGGACACCCTCCACGCCGGGTCACGGTGGGGGCCGGGAACACCGGCCCGGTCCGGACCGTTGTCCCGGTAGATCCAGAACCAGAAGGAGTCACCCCTTGTCCGCCAGACCGACGGACCCCCCGGGGCACAGTCCCCGACCATTCCGCCGACGCGTTCCTGAACCTGGCACACGGCGGGATGGTGTTCGATGAGTGCCGCGAACGCCCTGCTGGGCCTGCTGGCCGTTTTCGTGCTGACCGCGGGCACCGGCTACTTCGTCGCCCAGGAGTTCGCCTACGTCTCCGCCGACCGCCTCGCGCTGGCGCGCGACGCCGAGCGGGGCGACCGGAAGGCCGCCCGCGCGCTGAAGGTGCTGGAGCGGCTGTCGTTCATGCTGTCGGGCGCCCAGCTCGGCATCACCGTGACCGGACTGGTCGTCGGCTTCATCGCCGAGCCGTCCGTCTCCGCGCTGCTCAGGCCCGCCCTGTCCGGCATCGGCCTGCCCTCGGCCGCGGTGAGCGCGGTCTCCGTGGTGCTGGCCTTCGTGCTGGCCACCTTCGTGCAGATGGTGCTGGGCGAACTGGCCCCGAAGAACCTCGCCATCGCCGTCCCGGAACGCCTCGCCAAGTCCCTGGCGAGCTCCACGCTGCTCTATCTGAAGATCGTCGGTCCGCTGGTCCGGGTCTTCGACGGCGCCGCCGACCGACTGCTCCGCAGGGTCGGCATCGAGCCGGTCGAGGAGCTGCACCACGGCGCGACGCTGGAGGAGCTGGGCCACCTGATCGGCGAGTCCCACGAGCGTGGGGCCCTGCCGGAGGACACCGCCGCCCTCCTCGACCACGCGCTGGAGTTCTCCGACCGGACCCTGCACCAGGTGATGGTGCCGCGGGTGGACGCCGTCTTCGTCCGGGAGGACGCGACGGCCGCCGAGGCCATCGGCCTGATCGCCCGCCACGGCCACTCCAACTACCCGGTGCTCGGCGACCACCCCGACGAGATCACCGGCGTCCTCGGGGTCAACGAGCTGATGCGCCGCTCGGCCGAGCACCTCCAGGACGCCACCGCCGGCGCGCTCGCCCGGCGGCCGCTCTTCCTGCCCGACACCCTCCCGCTGCCCGACGCCGTCACCCAGATGCGCGAGCGGGACGACGAGTTCGCCGTCGTCCTCGACGAGCACGGCGGGGTGGCCGGCATCGTCACCTACGAGGACATAGCCGAGGAACTGATCGGCGACATCGCGGACGAGACGGACACCGTCACGGAGGTCGCCGTGCCGGACGCCGGCGGCTGGCTGGTGGACGCCGGACGGCGTCTGGACGAGGTGGCCGAGGTCACCGGCGTCGGCCTGCCCGAGGAGGAGGACTACGACACCGTGGCCGGCCTGGTGGTCGACCGCCTCGGCCGTTTCCCGGCCGTGGGCGACCGGCTCGCCGTGGAGCTGCCCAAGGGCGGCTCCGCGCTGATCGAGGTCCGCACCCTGGACCGGCACGTGCCCGACCGGGTGCGGATCGAGCTGCCCGGCACCGGAACCGGAACCGGGACGCGGACGGAGGTCCCGGCATGAGTTTCCCGATGGCGGTCTTCGTCACCGTCCTGCTGCTGATCGGCAGCGGCTTCTTCGTGGCCGCCGAGTTCGCGCTGGTCGCCGCCAAACGGCACCGGATGGAGAAGGCCGCGGCCGAGAACCGGCGCGGAGCCGGGGCCGCGCTGGCCGGCATGCGGGAGCTGTCCCTCATGCTGGCGGGCGCCCAGCTGGGCATCACCATCTGCACGCTGGGCCTCGGCTCGGTCTCCAAGCCCGCGATCTCCCACGAACTCGACCCGTTGCTGCACCGCCTGGGCCTGCCCAGTGGGCTCAGCTACGGCATCGCGTTCGCCGTGGCGATGGTCGTGGTGGTCTTCCTCCACATGGTGGTCGGTGAGATGGCGCCCAAGTCCTGGGCGATCGCCCACCCGGAGCGCTCCGCCATGCTGCTCTCGCCGCCCTTCCGGGCCGTGGTGCGGACGGTGCGGCCGCTGATCCGGCTGCTCAACGCGCTCAGCAACGCCCTGGTGCGGCTGTGCCGGGTCGCCCCGCGCGAGGAGCTGGCCTCCGTCCACAACCGGGAACAGCTGACCCACCTGGTGGTGGAGTCCCGGCGGCTCGGCCTGATCAGCGAGACGGACGGCGAACTGCTGACCCGCTCGCTGACCGAGCCCGAGACCCCGGTCGCCGCACTGCAGGTGCCGACCGCACGCATCACCTCGGTCGACGCCGCCGCCGGCGTCGACGAGATCCTGCGGGTGGCGGCGGCCGCCGGCCGTACCCGGCTGCTGGTCCGCGCCGGCGACGCGTTCGTCGGATCGATCCACGCGCGCGACGCCATGGTCGCCCGCTCCCGTGGGCGCGTCACCGACGCCCGGGCCCTGGCCCGCCCGGTGCCGGAGCTGACCGGCGAGGCCACCGTGGCCGAGGCGATCGAGCTGCTACGCCGTCACCGGGCCTCCCTCGCGGTGGTCCGGGACGCCACGGGCCACGTCACCGGCATGGTCACCCTGGACGACCTGCTGGCCCGGCTGCTGCAACCGCACGCGAGCTGAGATCCGTGGGGGCGCCCGGCCCCGACCCGGGTGCGGCCCCCCGGGCACGCGGAAGACGATGTGAGGGGCGGCGCGGATCGGTTCCGCGCCGCCCCTCCTCGCACCCGGTGACCTGTCGGCCGGGCTCAGCCGGGCGGAGCGCCCAGGGGGTTCGCGGCCGGCGCGCGTGCGGTGCCGAGCAGGTTGGCGGCCATCGCCCGTCCGGTCCTGTGCGCCCGGTCGTGGCCCTTCCCGTCGTCGAGGTGGTCGGGGCCGGGGCCGGGAGCCAGGTACCAGTAGTTCCACGACCGGCCGGGGACGGTGTGGCCGATGCCGCAGAGGGCGCCGTTGATCTCGCTGATCACGTGGTGCGCGCCGTCCTCGTTACCGGTGACGACGACTCCGGCGACGCGGTTGCAGGCGACGGGACGCCCGTCGTCGGTCTCGAAGAGAATCCGGGCCTCTAGCAGTTGAGCGTGCACGGCAGGCCAGTCGTCGCCGTCGGCTTCGCTGACCACGCCGGGCTGGATGTCGAGATCGACGGCCCGGACGTGCTCGACATCCACCCCCGGTGAACGCCCCTGGGCGGCCACGGCGGGCAACTGAGCGGCGGCTCCCGTACGGAGCCGGCCGGGTGGCGTGTCGGCGGCGATGCCCGCGCTGCCCGAGGGACTGGAGCGGAGGGCGTTGGGTGGCGGTGACGCGCTGCGGCCGCCCGGCAGGGTGCCGGGCGGCCGCAGCGACGCGAGGCTGTCACGTGTCAGCGGCGGCCCTTGAGTCGTTCGACCGCGGCGACGCCGCCTGCGGCGAGCGCGATCTGGATGGCCAGCTCGATCCAGTCGATGCCCCTGGTGTCCGCCACCCCCACGGCGGCGGCGATCGCGGTGCCGACCAGGGCGGCGACGATGCCGACGCCGATGGTCCACAGGAAGCCGGTGTGCTGGCGGCCGGGCAGGGCCAGGCGCCCCAGCACGCCGATGACAGCGCCGATGACGATGGCGGTGATGATGCCGGAGATCTCCATGCCGTCCGTCCTCTCCTCGAAGTCGTGTGGTGCTTCGGATGCCGACCCGTCCCGTTCTCACGCGCGGTGCGCGCCGGACGGGGCGGTCGTCCCCCTACAGGTCGAACTCGTGCGGCGGCAGATCGAGGGTGAAGCACGCCTCACGGACCATCGCCTGCTCGGTCTTGTCGAAGTCGCCGTCGGCGCCGCCGATGACGATGCCGATCTGGATCACCGCCCTCGCCTCCGCGGGCTTCTTCCTGGCCTTGGCGATCTCCTGCAGAACGCTGACCTTGCCGAAGTCGAAGTCGGTCGTCAGCTTGGCCAGGTTGTCCTCGAAGCGGCGCCGCAGGTCGTCGGCGTCGAAGTTCTGCAGCACCTCGTTGGTGGCGATCAGCTGCGCCACACGCCGGCGTTCGGCCGGGTCGATGGTGCCGTCGGCAGCCGCGACGAGCGCGCACATCGCCATGGAGGCGTCCCGGAAGGCGCCGGACTTCAGGTCGTTCTTCTTCGCGATCAGCTGGGTCTGCATCGTCGATGCGGATTCCCGGATGCGGTCCCACAGGGCCATCGGGCAACTCCTTCGTCGGACGGGGTCGCGGCCATCCTTCAATTTCTACACCACTGTAGAAGTATAGGGCGTGGGCCTGCGGTCCGGGGCACCGTTTCCGGGTCGTTCGGGCGCCGGGAGCCCGGAACCACTACGTGACAGGCGCTCCCCAGCGAGGCCACAGGGGCTCAACGGCCGCATCTGCGCGGGTACTTGGACTACGGGCGGCATACGTCGACCGGTGGGACGAGCGTCCGCCGCGGGCGGGTCAGACCGACCGGGTCTCTCCGCCGTCGACGCGGACGTTCTGCCCGGTCATGTAGGCCGACTCCTCGCCGGCCAGGAAGCGGACGATCCGGGCGGCCTCCGCGGTGCTCTGTGCCCGGCGCAGCGGAATGCCGCTCGTCCACTCGGCCGGGACCGCCGCCGGATCGTCCTTGGTCAGCCCGGTCAGCAGGTTGTTCATCCGGACGCCCTGCGGGCCGTACTCGGTGGCGTACAGCTTGGTGAAGGAGGCCAGCGCCGCCCGCATGGTCACCGACACGGGGAACTTCGCACTCGGCTCGAAGACGCCCGCGGTGGAGATGTTCACGATGGCGCCGCCACCGGCGGCGATCAGATGGGGCGTCACGAGGCGGGCCATGCGCACGACGTTCAGCAGGTAGAGGTCGACGCCCTCGGCCCACTGCTCGTCGGTGATCTCGAGCACCGGGCCACGAGCCGCGTGACCGCTGCTGTTGACGACCGCGTCGATGCGGCCGTACCGCGACACCGCGAGGTCGACGCACGCCCGGAGGTCCTCGACGCTGGTGTTCGAGCCGTCCAGGCCGGCGCCGCCGAGGGATTCGGCCAGGACCCGGGCCCGGCCCGAGGGCGACATGGCGACCACCCGGTACCCGTGCGCGGCGAACTCCCGTACCGAGGCGGCGCCGATGCCGGATCCGCCCCCTACGACGATCGCGACCTTCCCGGCGGCGGACGAGGGCGTCTCAGGCATGCGTGTACTCCTTCAGGCGGGTGGCGACCAAGGACTCGAGCGCGTCGGCGGCCAACTCCGCGTAGCGGGCGAAGTCGGTGTCGTCACCGGCGGCCGCGGCCACGCGGAAGCCGTCGGTGAGCGCGCGGCCCATGACGGCCAGGTCGTGCGCCAGGGCCTCCGCGACGTCGTCCGGAACCTTCGGACAGGCGGCCCGCAGCCGGGAGGTGACGAACGTGAACATCTCCTCGCGGATGGCGAGGTACCGCTGCCGCGCGAGGTTGTCCTCCAGGCGCCGCTCGAACGCGAAGACCAGACCGATGCTCCAGAACGCGGCCGCCGGCTCGGCCAGGCTGGCCGAGGCCGCCGCCGACTCGCCGATGGTGCGTCGCAGCAGGTCGCGCATGCCGCCGAAGTCGGCGTTGGCCCGCTTCCAGACTTCGAAGGAGTACTCCAGCAGCTCGACGAAGAGCTGCTCCTTGTTCTGGAAGTGCCAGTAGACCGATCCGATCGGCAGACCGGACGCGCGGGCCACGTCGGCCATGGTGGTGCCCTCGTACCCGGCCTCGACCGCCCGCGAGAGCACGGCCTCAAGAATCGCCTGCTTGGACTCCTCGGACGCCCGGTGGGCCTTCCGCCTGCCAGCCATTGTTCCCCCTCGCCGCTCGGACCGCAGTTCTACCAAATCTCGGATCGACCCCTTGACGCCGACCGCGTTCGCCGGTCACTGTACCGCCAGCTAGAACCTAGAACCTAGATTCTAGATTCGGGAAGGCGGCGGTTCCGACGCGGCCTCCCCGCCCCGCGGGCGGCAACGCCGCCGTCCCGCGGTTCCCGACCGCAGAGAGGCCGCCCATGAAGGTCACGGACCAGGTCGCCCAGGGGAGGATGAGCGGGCTGCAGAAGCGCGCCGTCGTCATCGCGATCACCCTTGTCGTACTCGACGGCTACGACGTCTCGCTGACCTCGTTCGCCGCCCCGTACATCGAGCAGGGCTTCGGTGTGACGAAGGCCCAGCTCGGACTCGTCATGTCGGGCGCCCTCATCGGCATGCTGATCGGCTCGATCCTCGTCGCGCCGCTCGCCGACCGCATCGGCCGGCGCAGGATGGGCGTCATCGCCACGACCACCATCGCGATCGGCATGTTCATCGGCCCGTTCGCCACCCCGGAGACCGGGACCTGGCCGCTGGTCGTCAGCCGCATCGTCACCGGCGTCGGCATCGGCGCGCTGGTGGCCGTGGTCGGCGTGATCCTGGCGGAGTACACCGGTCGGCGGGTGTACGCGCTGGTCATGGCGATCTCGGCGGCCGCCATCAACATCGGCGGACTGCTCGGCTCCATGATCGTGGGCCCGATGCTCGGTGAGCGCGGCTGGCAGTTCGGCTGGTGGGTCGGCTTCGTGCTGAGTGCCGTCGCCGCCGTCGCCTCCTACGCCTTCCTCCCGGAGTCGCTCGCCTGGCTCTCCGAGGGACGGCGCGCCGACTCCCTCGACCGGCTCAACGCCCTCCTGGTGAAGATGCGCCGGCCGGTGCTCGCGGCCCTCCCGGAGCCCGACCCGGCGACCGCCGACAGCAAGGGATCGCTGCGCACCGTCTTCACCGGGCGCACGGGCGGCTACACGGTGCTGATGATCGTCGGCTACGTCGCCTACATGCTCAGCTTCTACTTCATGACGAACTGGGCGCCGAGCAGCGTCGCCGCCGGCAACGGCGACCCCTCGCTGGCGCCGCAGCTCGTCACGGCCTTCAGCATCGGCGGCATCCTCGGCAACGTCCTCTTCGGCTTCCTCGGCGGAAGGGTGAACGTCCGCCTGCTCGCCCCCGTCTTCCTGGTGCTGGCCACCGGCGCCCTCTCACTGTTCGGCCTGGCCGGTCCGGGGATGCCCACCGCCTGGTGGACCCTCTTCCTGGCGTCCTTCTTCGTCTGCTCGGGCACCGCCGCCTTCTACGCGATCGTCCCGACCCTCTACCCGACGCTGGCGCGCTCGACCGGCTTCGGCATCGTCATCGGCGCCGGCCGGTTCGGCGGCATCGCGGCCCCGATCGTGGGCGGCGCGGCCTTCGACGCGGGCATGGGGATGGGGACCGCCTTCACGGTCTTCGCCCTGCCGATGCTCGTCGCCGGTGTCTGCGTGCTGGTGCTCCACCGCAGCCAGGCGCGCGCCGCCTCTGCGGCCGCGGAGCCCGAGCCCGTCACCGCGGCCGCCTGACCCCGGCCGCCTCCCCGGCCCCCGAGTCCCGGGCCGGGCCGGGGCCCCCGCCCGGCCCGGCCCGGCCACACCCGCCGGCTCCCGCCCCATCCCGAGAAAGGGACCAGCCTTGCCGCTCGCCCTCGCAGCACTCTCCCACGCACCGTCCTTCGGCAACGTCGACCCGGGAGGGAGTACGTTCGCCGAGATCAACGCAGCCATCGACGAGGTCAAGGGCTTCGTCGCCGCCTACGAGCCCGACCTGGTCGTGGTGTTCGGGCCCGACCACTTCAACGGCCAGCTCTACTCCCTGATCACGCCGTGGGTGATCGGCGCGGTCGCCGAGGGCGTCGGCGACTACGGCACCACGGCGGGTCCGCTCCCGGTCGACGGCGACGCCGCGAGGGCCTTCCACGCGGCGGTGCTGGCCGAGGGCGTCGACATCGGCCGCAGCGAGCGGATGACGGTCGACCACGGCATCGTGCAGCCCCTGGACTTCGTGTTCGGCAAGGGCTTCACCCAGCCGATCGTGCCGGTGTTCGTGAACGCGATCGGCCTGCCGCTCTCCCCGATGCGGCGGGTGCGCCTGATGGGCGAGGCCTTCGGCCGGGCCGCGCGGGCGATGGACAGGAAGGTGCTGTTCCTCGCCTCGGGAGGCATCTCCCACAGCCCGCCGATCCCGCGCTGGGACGGCGCGCCCGGCACCGTGCACGAGCGCCTGGTCTCGTACGCTCCCTCGCCCGAGGAGCGGCACGAGCGCGAGCAGATGATCGTCCGGGGCATCCAGGCGATCGCCGACGGCAAGGCGCCGAGCGACCCGCTCAACGAGGAGTGGGACAGGCTCGTCCTCGACGTGCTCCGCTCCGGCGACCTGAGCCCGGTCGACGACTGGGAGAACGGCTGGTTCCTGGCGGAGGGCGGCTCGGCCGCGCACGAGATGCGCAGCTGGATCGCCGCCTACGCGGCGCTGTCCACCGCCGGCTCCTATCGCATGGCCGTCGACCACTACTGGCCGGTCGAGAAGTGGGGCGCGGGCTTCGCGATCCAGGCGGCGGTGACCGCGTGAGCCGGGCGGACCGCACGCACTTCGCGACCTTCTGGGAGGAGATCGCGGACCTCGAGCACACCCTGCGGTACGTGGACGCAGGCGGCTACCGCACCCGGGTCCTGGACTTCCCCGCGGCCGCCCCCGACGCGCGGACGGTGGTGCTGGCCAGCGGCACCAGCGGCCACATCGAGGCGTGGACGCAGAACGTCCGCGCACTCGTGGAGGCGGGCTTCCGGGTCGTCGGCTTCGACTACCCGGGCCATGGCCACACCTCGCTCGCCGACCATCCGCTGGAGATCCGCGACTACGCGGACCACCTGCTCGCGCTGCTGGACGCCCTGTCCCTGGAGCGCGTGCACCTCGCCGGTGAGTCCCTCGGGGGCTGGCTCGCGCTGAAGTTCGCGCCGAGGCATCCCGACCGGCTGCACACGGTGATCCTGTCCGCGCCGGGCGGCCGGGTGGTCGGGGAGCCGCAGCTGGACCGGACCCAGTCCGTGAGCGCCCAGGCGGTCAGCGAGCCGACCTTCGAGAACGTGAGGAAGCGTCTTCAGGTCGTCATCCACGACCCGGAGAACATCACCGACGAACTGGTCCGCGTCCGTCAGGCGATCTACGCGCGCGAGGGCTTCAGCATGGCGAACGTCTCCGCGCTGCGGGAGCCGGAGCGGCGGTGGCGCAACCGGGTCACCGACGAGGACTTCGCCGCGCTCCCGGTCCCCGCGCTCATGGTGTGGACCGACAACGAACCGACCGGCGACGCGGCCGAGGGCGAGCGCCTGTGTCGGCTGATCCCGGACGGCGAGTTCCTGCTGGTACGGGGCGCCGCGCACTGGCCCCAGTGGGAGGGCGCCGCGGAGTTCAACGCCGCGGCGGTCGCCTTCCTCAAGAGCCATGCCTGACGCATCCGTGACTGACCGAACCGTGTCTGACGAAAGGACCGTGGTGGGCGTCCCCCAGGAGACCATCGACCGGATCGCGCGCGAGCTGTTCGAGGCCAAGCGCGATGTGTACACCGTGCCGTACGTGAGCCCCCGGCTCCCCGAGCGCGACCTCGACGCGGCCTACGCCATCTCCGCCGAGTTCGCCGCCCTGCGGGAGCGCGAGCTGGGCGTGAGGCGGGTGGGCCGCAAGGTCGGCCTGACCAACCCCCTGGTCCAGGCACGGGTGGGCATCGACGAGCCCGACTACGGCGTCATCCACGACGACATGGTGCACGCCTCGGGGGTGCGCCTCCCGCTGTCCCGGTACAACCGGCTGCTGATCGAGGCGGAGGTCGCGTTCGTCCTGAAGAACGACGTCCTCGACGCCACCCGGGAGAGCGTCGAGGCCGCGATCGACCACGTCACCCCCGCGTTCGAGGTCGTCGACTTCCGCTACGGCGGGTCGGTCGGGCAGATCGTGGACACCATCGCCGACAACGCCGGCTGCAGCGGCGTCGTCCTCGGCGAGGAGCGGCACCCCTACGGCGAGGTCGACCTGACGCAGGTGGAGATGGTCATCACCGGCGGCGGCGCCGAGATCACCCGGGGCGTCGGCAGCAACGTGCTGGAGGACCCGGTCAACGCGATCGTCTGGCTGGCCGCCACCGCCCTCCGCACCGGCGAGCCGCTGCGCGCCGGCGAGGTGCTGCTGTCCGGGTCCATCGGCTACATCGAGCCGTGGCCCGCCGACGTCGAGTGCGTCGCCACCATCACCGGACTCGGTCGCGTGGTCGCGACCGCCGATTCGAAGGGCTGAGACGGACATGAGTGACTACCGTCCCGTCGACGCGATCACCCGCGTCGAGATCGAGCAGCTCATCGCGGAGATGCTCTACCGCCTGGACCACCACCAGGCGGACACCACCTGGGAGCTCTACACCGAGGACGGCGTCTCGGTGGGGCCGATGGGCGACATGGACCGCGAGGCCATGAAGGTCTGGGGGGCCAAGCGCGCCCGGCAGACCGACATCGTCGGCCGCCACTTCATCGGCGGGATCCGCCTGGTGCAGGACGGTGACGAGGTCGAGGGAACCGTGCAGTACCTGACCTTCCGCGACAGCAACGAGCCGCAGACCGAGCCCGCCTCGGTGGGCGAGTTCCGCGAGCGCTACCGGAAGGTGGACGGCCGGTGGCTGTTCGCGCGCCGCGAGATCGTGCCGGTCTTCGGCGGCCGGGCGGCCGCCGCGCACGCCGCCCGGCTGGCCGGCCGGGACGGGGCCGCGCAGGACGGGCAGACGCAGGAAGGACCGGCGCGGTGAAGCGATCGGCCCTCGGCGGGGGGAACCCTGTCCTCTACCACCAGTCCCTCCCCTCCTTCTCCCTGCCGGAGTGGGCCGCGGCCGCCGGTTACGACGGGGTGATCCTCGACCTCCAGCACGGTGAGCTGGGCCTGGAGGCGGCCTGCGGAATCCTCCGCTCCCTGCCGCGGGACAACGCCTACGCCTACGCGCGCGTCGGCTCGCTCGACCCGGCCCCGATCCTGCGGCTGCTCGACAGCGGGGCGCGCGGCATCGTGGCGCCCACCGTCGAGTCCCGCGCCCAGGCCGAGGCGCTGGTCGCCGCCACCAAGTACCCGCCTCTCGGGAACCGCAGCCTGGGCCCGTCCCGGCCGGCGCTCTACCCGGGCGACGTCTACACCGAGGCCGGCAACGACGCGGTGTCCGCCGTCGTCCAGATCGAGACCCGGGCCGGCGTCGAGCGGGCCGAGGAGATCGTCTCGACCCCCGGTCTGGACTCGGTCTACATCGGGCCGGCCGACCTGGCCGTCACCCACGGCCTGCCCGGCCGGGGTGACTGGGAGGACGGCCCCGTGCGCGAGGCGATCGCGTACCTGCGCGAGGTGACGACCGCGCACGGCGTCACCCTCGGCATCTACTCCGGCCGGCCCGACTACACGGCCGCCCTGTTCGCCGAAGGCCTCGTCGACTACGTCGGCCTCGGCATCGACCTCGTCCTGCTGAACCGCGCGTTCAACGACACCCTCGCCGCACTGGGGGCGGCACGATCCACCGGGAGCACCTCATGACCGTCACGTGCGACGTCCTCGTCGTGGGCGCCGGCCCCGTCGGCCTGACCCTGGCCAACCTGCTCGGACAGCAGGGCGTCGACGTCCTGGTCGTCGAGCGGGAGCATGAACTCGTCGACTACCCGCGGGCCGTGGGCATCGACGACGAGGCCCTGCGCGCCATGCAGACCGCCGGCCTCGTCGAGGAGGTGCTCCCGCACACCATCCCCGACCAGAAGATCTACATGGTCAACGGGGACCGGACGATCCTGTCCGAGGTCAACCCGACCACGCGGGAGTTCGGCTGGCCGCGCCGCAACGGCTTCGTGCAGCCTCTGGTGGACCGGGTGCTGCTGGAGGGCCTGGACCGCTTCCCGAACGCCGCCGCGCGCTTCGGCGCGGAGGTCGTGGACCTGGCCGAGGCCGACGGCGGAGTGGTCGCCACTCTCGCCAACGGCGAGACGGTGCGCGCCCGTTACGTCGTCGCCGCCGAGGGCGGGGCCTCCCCCACCCGCAAGCGCCTGGGCATCTCCTTCGAGGGCGAGACCCGGCCGAGCGACGGCCTCGTGATCGACGTCGCGAACGACCCCATCGGCACGCCGCACGCGGTCTTCGGCGGGGACCCTGCCCGCAGCTACGCCTCCATCGCGCTCCCGCACGGCATCCGCCGCTGGGAGTTCACCCTCTTCGAGCACGAGGGCGCCGACGTCGCCGAGGACGACGCGTTCGTCTTCGGCCTGCTGGCCCCGCACGTGCCCGACCCGGCCCGGCTGGACATCATCCGCCGCCGCGTCTACCGCCACCACGCCCGCGTCGCCGGCAGGTTCCGGCAGGGACGGATCTTCCTCGCCGGGGACGCCGCCCACGTGATGCCGGTCGTCGGCGGACAGGGCTGGAACTCGGGCATCCGGGACGCCTTCAACCTCGGCTGGAAGCTGGCGGCCGTCGTCAAGGGCCTCGCCGCCGACGCCCTGCTGGACACGTACGAGACCGAACGGCTCGGCCACGTCACGCAGATGGTGGCCGTCTCCCTCGGCATGGCGAAGGAGATGACCGACCACGACCCGGCCAAGGCCGCCGAGCGCGACCGGATCGCCGCCAACCGCACCCCCGAGGAGCGGGAGGCCCAGAAGCGGCAGGCGTTCAAGCCGCAGCCCCGGTTCGACGAGGGCGTCGTGGTGCACACGCCGCTGCCGACGTACAAGACGCTGCCCGCGCGCGACGTGCCGCGGCTGGCCGGCTCGATCTTCCCGCAGCCGCGGGCCACCGACACGGACGGCGTGGAGATGCTGCTCGACGAGGCCACCGGGCAGGGCTGGCGGGTGATCACCTGGAACAACGACCCGCGGGTCTTCCTGTCCCCGGAGCGGCTCGCCGTGCTCGACCGCCTCGGCGCACGCCTCGTGCAGGTGGTGCCGAAGGTGCAGCTGCCCTGGGCGCGCAAGCAGGCCTCGGCCGGCGTCACCGTCGTCGGCGACCTGGGCGGCGAGTCGGGCCTGCAGGCCTGGTTCGACGCGCGCCCGGTCGGCGCCGTCGTCCTGCGCCCCGACCACGTGATCGCCGCCGAGTGCCTCGCCCAGGAACTCGACGCCGTGCTCGGCGAGGTCTTCGAGGCCGCCCGCGTCGCATGACCCCGCAACGCCCACGGGACAACCCCGAACAGCCGACCACGATGGAGGGCCGATGACCGATCCGAGCGAGGTCGTCCAGATCGACGACGTGTACTGGCGCGACGAGTACACGCCCATCACGGAGGACGACGCCTTCCTCGAACGCGTGGTCGCGGAGGCCGACCTGCCGTCACTGCTCACGGCGCTGGCGGCGCTCACGGGTGACCACGCGTTGATCCCGGTCGAGCTGCGCCCGCCGCTCCCTCCCGTCGACACGACGGCTCCCCCTCACGGAGGCATGAGCGAGGCCGCGCAGGCGCGGGCACGGGAACTCGCGCTGCCCGCGCTCCGGCGGGTCCGCGACGAGGGGCTCACCCGGCCCCGCCTGCTCGACGCGGTGGAGGCCCGCGCCCTCGTCGACTTCGTCACCGGCGGGGCGGGCGCCGAGGACGCGGCGCTGATGATGCACGAGCTGGACCTGGTCCCGCGGCGCCCGGGAGCGCCCGCCTGGCACGCCGAGGAGGTCGCGCCGGACCGTGAGTTCGAGGTCGCGGTCATCGGCACCGGCATGAGCGGCATCGCGGCGATGTACCGGCTCAAGCAGGCGGGCGTGCCGTTCGTCGCGTTCGAGAAGCACCCCGACGTCGGCGGCACCTGGCTGGCCAACACCTATCCCGGCGTCCGTCTGGACACCCCGACCTTCTGCTACAGCTTCTCCTTCGCGCAGCGGGCCGACTGGCCCAACGCGTACGCCGAGGGCGCGGAGATCGAGGAGTACGCCGCCGAGATCGTCGACCGTGCCAAGCTGCGCGAGCACATCGAGTTCGACACCGAGGTCCTGTCGATGACCTGGGACGACGCCTCGGCCGTCTGGGACGTCGTGGTACGGCACGACGGCGTCGAGCGGCGCCGGCGGTTCCACGCCGTCGTCGCCGCGACCGGGCAGCTGGAGAAGCCGCACATCCCCGACGTCCCCGGGCAGGAGGACTTCGGCGGGGTGCGGATGCACTCCGCGCGCTGGGACCACGACGTGGACCTGGCAGGCAAGCGCGTCGCCGTGGTCGGCACCGGCGCCAGCGCCTACCAGATCGTCCCGAGCATCGTCGACCGCGTCGCCCACCTCGACGTCTTCCAGCGGTCCGGGCCGTGGACGGTACCCGCGCCGAACTACCACGAGCCGACGCCGACGGCGCTGGCCTGGCTCAGCGACCACGTCCCGCACTACGGGCAGTGGTTCCGCTTCCAGGCGTTCTGGGGCGCGCGCACCGGACGACTGCACACCGTCGAGGTCGATCCCGCGTGGGAGCGCACCGACTCGGTGTCGGCGACCAACCTGCGGGTGCGGGAGACGCTCACCGCGCTCCTGCGCGAGCAGTGGGCGGACCGCCCCGACATGCTCGACGTCGTCGTGCCGTCGTATCCGCCCGGCGGCAAGCGCATGCTCCGCGACAACGGCGTGTGGGCGCGCGCCCTCCACCGGGAGCACGCCGCGCTCGTCACCTCCCCGATCGAGCGGTTCACCTCCGACGGCATCGTCACCGCCGACGGCACGCACCACCCGGTCGACGTCGTCGTCTACGCCACCGGCTTCAAGGCCTCCGACTACCTGGACCCGATCCAGGTCACCGGGCCCGCCGGGCAGACCCTCAAGGAGCACTGGAACGGCGACGCCACGGCCTGGGCCGGCATCTGCGTGCCCGGGTTCCCGAACCTCTTCCTCGTCCAGGGCCCGAACACGAACTACGTGGTGCACGGCCAGTTCCACTTCATGATCGAGTGCGGGGTCGAGTTCGCCGTCGAGGCGATCCACCAGCTGCTGCGGCGCCGGGCGGCGTCCGTCGAGGTCAGGCAGGAGACGCTGGACCGCTTCCTCGCCTGGGTCGACCAGGGCAACGCCCGACGTGCCTGGGGGCAGCCGCAGGTGCGCACCTGGTACAAGAACTCGCGGGGCCGCGTCTCGCAGGTGTGGCCGTACAGCCACCTCGAGTACTGGAACCTGACCCGGGGCGCCGACTTCGACACGGACTTCGCGCTCCGTCCCCGGCCGGGGGCGGCGTCGTGACCGCCCGGCGTGAGGTGCTGGTGGTGGGCGCCGGCCCGATCGGGCTCACCGCCGCCCTCCTGCTCGCCGACGCGGGGGTGCGGACCACGCTCGTCGAGAAGGAGACCGCTCCAGGCGACCTGCCGCGCGCCATCAGCCTCCAGGACGAGTCGTTCCGCACCCTGGAGCGGCTCGGCGTGGCCGACGCGCTCAAGGCCGAGTCCCTGCTCGACACCGGCAGCCGCTACTTCGGGCTCGGCGACCGCCTCCTGCTCGAGGCGAGACCGGTCGCCTCCCGGCTGGGGCACCCCGCCAAGACCCAGTTCGACCAGCCGGTCCTGGAGCGGCTGCTGTGGGAGCGGGCCGTCGCGCACGAGGGGCTGGAGTTCCTGCGCGGCGCCGAGGCGACCGCGCTCACGCGGGACGGCGACGGGGTCACCCTGACGGTGACGACCGGAGTGGGTACCGCACGGACGATCGGACAGACGACCGGGCGGACGACCGAACAGGGCACGCGGACCCTGACCGCCGACTGGCTGATCGGCGCCGACGGCGGACGCAGCTTCGTCCGCCGGTCGGCAGGGATCGACCTGGTCGGCACCACCCAGCCCCAGCGGTGGATCGTCGTCGACCTGCTGGGCGAGCCGCGCGTGCGGGACCCGTTCGCCGAGTTCCACGGCGACGGGCAGCGGCCGTACGTCCTCGTGCCCGGCGTCGGGGGACGCCTGCGGATCGAGTTCATGCTCTTCGACCACGAGGACCCCGAGGAGATGACGACACCGGAACGGATCCGCGAACTGGTCGTGCCGCGCTTCCGGACCGAGCTGTCGCCGGACGACGTACGCCGCGCCGTCGTGTACGTCGCCCACCAGCGCATCGCACGGACCTACCGGACGGGACGGGTGTTCCTCGTCGGCGACGCCGCGCACCTGATGCCGCCGTTCGCGGGCCAGGGCCTGAACGCCGGCGTCCGCGACGCCACCAACCTCGCCTGGAAGCTGACCGAGGCGATCGCCGGCCGCGCGACCGAACGGCTGCTGGACTCCTACGAGGTGGAGCGCCGCGCCCATGGAGCCGCGATGGTGACCGTCTCGCGCCGGATCGGCGCGGTCGTCATGGCGACCCACCCGGTGGTCACCCGCGTCCGCGACACCGTGGTCCGCGCGGTCGGCCTGATCCCCCACGTCCGCGACTTCCTCGCCAACATGCGCTTCATCGCACCCCCCGACACCACTGCCGGGGTCGCCGCCCCGGCGGGTGGCGTGACCCTCCCCTCGGTGAGCGTCGGCCGCGCCCTGAGCCAGCCGGTGGTCCGCGACGCCACCGGCGCCGAGCGCGGACTCGACGCCCATCTCGGGCCCGGCTGGACGCTGCTGGAGATCGGGGGCCCGCTGCCCGGCCGCCCGGCGGTCGACCCGTACTGGGACTCGATCGGCGCGAAACGGCTGCGCGTCCTGGCCCCCGGCGGCACGCCGGCCGACGGCACGGTCACCGAGACCACCGCGGTGCTCACCTCCGGCGCCTGCGCGGGTCCGGTGTTCGTCGCGGTACGCCCCGACCGCTACGTCGCCGCGGTCTTCGACTCCACCGGCGAGCAGCCCGTCGTCGCCCACCTCCGCACCTTCGTCAACGCCCCCTCACCGAACAGGACCACCCGATGAGCAAGTTCGTCAGCTACTACCGGACCGACGGCAGCATCGCCTGGGGCCGTCTCGACGGCGAGACCGTCTACGACGCGACCTCCACGGCTCCGTCGCTCGCCGCCGCCGTCGCCGCCGGCTCCCTCGACGCCCTGGCGGACCACACCGACCACCCGGTGGCGCTCAGCGACATACGGCTCGCCCCGGTCATCCCGAACCCCGGCAAGATCATCTGCATCGGCGTCAACTACCGCAGTCACCAGGACGAGATCGGCAAGGCGGCTCCGGCCGCGCCGGTGGTCTTCGCCCGCTACGCCGACAGCCAGATGGGGCACGGCGCGGACGCCCTCAAGCCGGCGCAGACCGCGCAGTTCGACTACGAGGGCGAGGTGGCCCTGGTCGTCTCCCGGCCCGCGCACAAGGTCGCCAAGGCCGACGCCTACGACCACGTCGCCGGCTACGCCGTGTACAACGACTTCTCGGTGCGCGACTGGCAGCGCGCGGCCAGCCAGTGGCTGCCCGGCAAGACCTGGCCGGGCACCGGCGGCTTCGGCCCCTGCCTGGTGACGGCCGACGAGGTGGGCGACGTCACCGAACTCGAGTTGACGACCAGGGTCAACGGCGAGGTCCGCCAGCACGGCAAGGTCGCCGACCTGATCAACGACATCCCGTCGATCATCGAGTACGTCACCGCGTTCACCCCCCTCTCCCCCGGGGACGTCGTCGTCACCGGCACGCCGGGCGGCGTCGGCCTCTTCATGGAGCCCCAGGGCTTCGTCGTCGACGGAGACGTCGTCGAGGTGGAGGTCACCGGCCTCGGAACCCTCCGCAACACCGTCCGCGACGTCCCCTGACCCGCGCCGGGACGAGCAGCGTGTGCGGCCCGGAGTAACTCCGCCGGCCGGCTCGCAGACTCGGGGACCTCAGCTCGATCACCGGTGTCCTGCGACCGCGGGTCACGCGGTCGCAGGACACCGGGAGGGTCCGCACCGGCCTGTGGTCGGGGACCCTCGGCGCGCAGTCGGGCGAAGAAGTCCGCGACTTCCCCCGTCGTCGTCAGCGGCAGGACGTGGGCGACGTACTGGTCCGGCCGCACGATCACGACGACGCCGCCACGGACGATCCCGCGGACCTCGAAGATGTCGTCCTCCGGCATCGCGGCGTGCACCCGCCCGAGGTCGAGCAGGTCGTAGGGGCCGACCCGCGGCTTGAACACGTCGGGCACGTCGGCGAGTTCGACCCCGCGGTGGTCCTGCTGGTAGACGACCCTGAGGTCGAACCAGTCGTCGGGCCGGACACGCTCAGGGAGCGAGGCGAAGGGCGAGTCGGGCGACGAGGTGAGCCACCCCGCGAAGTTTGCGACGCGGGAGCCCTCCGCACCGGGTGCCGCCTCGTCCGCGAACAGGTAGAGCCTCCACCGCCCGTCGGACGTCGCCTGGTGACCGAGGTGCACCGGGTTGGTGTCCGCCACGCGTCTCACCTTCGCCGACGCGAAACGCTGTCCGACCGGGAACCCCTTGGCGAGGTCCTGGTACGCCGGGCTCCCGACCACCAGCGACGGGGCGTACTCGGTCCTGAACCCGGTGCGGAACTCCTCGGTGGACTTGAGAATTCCGGCAGCTCGGCGGCGCCGGCGAACTCGTCGGTCTGGTCACCCGACGGCTGCGGACCGCGCGGGTCCTCCCCCGGCGCGTGCCCGGGTCCTCGGAAGCGGGTGAGAGGTCGCGGCTCGCCGTTTCTCCCCCGGGCCCCTCAGCTCAGGCCCTCAACTCGATCGCCGGGGTGCGGTGGAGTAAATCCCCATGTCATTCACGGTGATCGGACTCTCTACCGTGGGTGTGATCGTAGTGGCGAGGGCGGATCGGGCCGCGTTGGCGGCGTTGGGGTTCAGTGCGGACGAGCTGGCCGACATGGGGTTGCACCGGGTGCCGGCGGTCGATCCCGGGCTCTTGGTCGACGCCTACATCCGCCGCTCCAAGAAGCGTGAGGACCTAGCCACCCTTCGCGCCCATCTGAAGGACATCGTCCGATGGTGCCAGACCGAAGGGCTTTCGATCCGGCACGTCTGGTTCGAACAGCGCAGCGCCAGCAAGGTCCACGTCCGCCGCGACGAATTCGAGAAGGCGAAGGAAGCGGTTCTCGCCGGCCACTCGAAGACCTTGGCGGTCTGGAAGACCGACCGTCTCGACAGGCGCGGCATGGGCGCCGTCGGGCAACTGCTCGACGAACTGGACCGCCGACGGTCCCGTCTCGTCTCCATCGCGGAAGGACTGGACAGCTCCAAGGGCGGCCGCATCGTCTTCGCCATCCTGTCGGAGCGGGCGCGTGACGAAGCGAAAGACATCGCTCTCCGCGTGAAGATCGGCCTGGACGCACACCGAGCTCTCGGGCGCGCCCCAGGGGGACGGCCACCCTTCGGGCTGCGCATCCTGGACGACGGCCGGATCGGCCCAGACCCCGATGAATACCCGCTGGCACGGCGAATCGCCGAAGAACTCCTCAAGGGCACCCCTACGACCACACTCGCACACCGCCTGACGGCAGAGGGCCACCGGACCCGGACTGGCCGGCACTGGTCGGGGAACGCGATCAGTCGACTGTCGCAGTCCCCACTCTGGGCAGGCCTCGTCCCCCATCGTGAGCGCGACAAGGACGAATACGGTAACCCGCTCGATCGGTGGATCGGCTGGAAGGCAGACCCTCTGCTGGGCCCCGACGGCCGTCCGATCTCCTGCGGTACCGGTGTCGTCTCCGTACCTGAGTGGTATGCGATCCGAAGCCGCTTCTCCTCCCGTAGCTCCTTCGGCAGAAAGGGCGGGCACGGGCATCGTCTGCCGGGCAAGTTGCTCGTCGGAATCCTGCGCTGCCCTCTCTGTGACATCGGCATGGTCTCCGGCGGCGCCACCTACCGCTGCCGCACACGCAACGAGGGCGGACCGGCGGCATGTTACGGCGCGCGCACCGAGGTCAACCGGGCAAATAGCGTGGTCTCCGCGGCGTGGATCCGGCACGTCTCCTCAATGGATCCGACGGACCCGGTCCTGTACGAGATCGCCCGCCGATGGCTGAGCTACCAGGATCCCGAGCGCGACGAGCGCGCCCGGCACCTGTCCGCCGCGCTGGAGGAAGCCGAACGTCGGAACTCAGACCTCCAGGAGGCCTACTTCGTGCATGGCCGCATGAAACAGGACAGGTACGAGAGCCTGTCGACCGCCCTCGGCGAGCAGTTGTCCTCAATCCGCCAAGAACTCGAAGAACTGCGCCAGCACTCCGATCTCACACCCCTGATGGACGCGGTGCTCCTCGAAGAGGCATGGGCAGAAGCCCCCCTCGAAGACCGGCGCATGCTGCTGCGCTGTGCGATCAACAAGGTGACGCTGCTACCCTCGACCGGCCAAGGGGACCGGACCCCGTTGCTCGCCAGACTGAACTTCGATTGGGTAACGGAAGGTCGGGCAGGCTGACGACTCTGTATCGGCGGGGTGAGTTGAACTCCAACGATACGCTCGTGGTCGCACAAGGGTGTCTCGATCTCGGGCGCTGACGGAATCAAGCGAGGTCAAGGTCTCCCCTGGCGAAGGACTTGGCCCAAGTTCGACAGCGATTGCTCTACCGCGCGCGGCTGGTTTCTACCACACTCGCCCGGCCCGCCGACGGAATCCACCCGGCGCGCCTAGGAACCGGTGCCGTCACGATAGGCCTGTTCCCACTCCTCTCGTACCTCCTGGGGAATTCGTCCCCCAGGACGTCATATCCCTGAGCCTTGGCCCACGACCGGATCTGCCCCGTGTCCACGGGCCGGGTGTCCGGAGAGGTCCGGGTTTCCACAGGGTGGAACACGAGGGGTGAGCCGTGGGGGGCGATTCGAGAGGCCGCGCGGAAACAGAGGGACCGAGACCGTCCCGGACCTGGGTTCGCAAGGCTCAGGTCGACGCTGGCCATCGTCCCGGTGTGACCTCGGAGGAGGCCACGGAGATCAAGCCTAAAGGCCGAGAACGCCGAGCTTGCGGAGGGCGAACGAGATCCTCAGGGCGGCCTCGGCTTCTCTTCGCGGCCGAGCTCGACCGGCCGTCGAAGCGCTCGTAGCGTTCATCGATGAGCACCGGCAGGTGTTCGGGGTCGAGCCGATCTGCAGAGTCCTCACCAGCCACGGATTGAAGATCGCGACGAGCACCTACTACGCCGTCAGGAAGCGGGCGCCCAGTGCACGGTCGCTGCAGGACGCGGAACTGAAGACGCAGATCAGCCAGGTCCATGCCGACAATTTCAGCGTCTACGGGGTGCGGAAGGTCTGGAGACATCTGCACCGCAAAGGCATACCGGTGGCCCGCTGCACCGTCGCCCGACTGATGCGCGACCTCGGCCTCCAGGGTGTCCGCCGCGGCCGCAGTATCCGCACCACCGTCCGCGACGGCCATGACAAGGCCGATGACCTGCTGCAACGTGACTTCACCGCCTCGCGTCCGAACGAGCGATGGGTTGCCGACTTCACCTACGTGGCTACCTGGTCCGGGATCGTCTACGTCGCCTTCGTCGTCGACGCGTTCTCCCGGGCGATCGTCGGCTGGTCCGTGGCCAACAGCAAGGGGGCCAAGATCGCCCTGGACGCTCTCGACATGGCGTTATGGCACCGCGATCCTGGTGCGGGATGTGCTCAGCTTCACCCTCGACGACGGCGCGGTCACCCACGCCCGGTCTGAGACCGGTCGGGCCACGGCGTCCCGAGCCGATAACCACGCCTACAGCGACCCATCGGATGCGCTCTTCGAACTCATCGACACCCTCAGGCCGATCCCGGGCCCTGTGGAAGATGATCTGGAAGACCTGATGGTCTCCGGTACCGGTTACACGACCTTCTCCAACGGCTTCGACCTTGCCCTGGAAGTGGACACACCGCCACCCCCACACACCGATCAATTTTGGCCATATAATGACATGCGATGCGGAGGCGGCTAGCGATCCGGCAAACTCATTGGCGGATGCTGCGCTTATGTCGGCCCGCACTCTCATGATCTTCGCCGGAACCATCCGGTAGATCACGCCCTGTTGGCACTACGCCACTTCGACTTCACGAAGTGCGAGTGCCGGGCACACCCGGGGGAGCGGATCGAACAGCGGTCTCTTCATATGCTGTCGATCCAGGCAGACATGAGGGAGTGTGGCCCTGGACTACCTCGTACGCAGGTTGCCCTGCCCACCATCTGCGGCACCCGATCGGGTGCCGGTGGCCAGGTCGGCATTTGCCGTACCGCGCATGAAGAGGTTTCCATGGCACGCCCTCAACCGCCTGTACCCGACCGTGACTCGGGTGTGTACGTCGCCCACGGCGAGATCTATGAAGAGGTCCGCGAACTGAGGAATGACGTCACAAGACTCCAGACGCAGACGGAGAAGCTGCTGGAGGAGAACAAGGAGCTCAAAAAGTCGGCGAAGTCGGCCGAGATCGAGCGCTTGGTGATGCGGATTCTCGTAGGTCTGATCGTGCTGGTCATAACGCCGATCGCTTCGACGTTCATCGCCTAATCCCGGAACGCGAGGTCTCCCCATGTCTGTGCCTGCCGGCCCCGGCGACGAGGCGCCCTACCCGCTCCCGTCCACGCGCGCGTGGCAGGAGCGCTGGATCGAGGCTGTTCTGGCGACCGAGGGAGTCAATGTCCCCCGAGCCGCTCTGGAGAACATCGCCCCGTTCATTGTCCACCCTAAGGCGCTCGTCACTAGGTCCGGTCCGGGGGGAGACCTCCGGCTCAGGCCCGAGCTGATCACACAGGTCACCACGGACTCCGGGTGGATGCTCGTCCTCGATGTCCGTATGCACGGCGCCGGTGGCGTCGTGTGGCCGGCCAACGAGCGGATCACCACCGCGTGGCACTCAGTCGCCAATCCCGCGGAAACCCAGGGGCGCACCCTTGCGAGGGTTCGCCCCTGGCGTCGGATCACCGTAGACGGGCAAGAACGGACTTTTGCCGCGCTAGAGAGCTCGGCGCCCAGCCGGGAGTGGCTGGCCGACAGCATCGAGTGGGCGGCCAGCGAGTTGCGGAACCGCGACGGCGCGCGCTCCCACAACCTGCTGGAGGAGCTTGCCCTCCACGGGCAGCAGGAACCAGGAATGTACGTTCCGCAATACCACCGGATCGAAGCCCCTGCGGCGGAGTCCGAGGACGGCTACTGGGGCTGGATGGCAGTCCGCGGAAACAATCGCACCATGCGGCGCCAAGACCTCCTCGGCATCACCTCCGCACAGGTGCTGACTGGTGTGCCCTTTGCGACGCTGGGCCAACACCACAAGGTCGGCGTCGCTGTGAATCCCCATTACTGGCTCGGGGCCTTGTCGAGGAAGCTCAACGACGAGTATCAGGAGGCTGCCCGCAGTGGAGCGGCGGACCCTCTGGCCCCTGCTCTGCGCGCCCGACGAGTGGCGGAGGTACGGGCTCACCTGGTGATCGGTTGTCCGACGCCGGACCGACTGTTCAGCATTGTCCAGGGTGGCAATCGGCGTGATCACGTCCATCCCCCGCTTGGGTTCGCCCCCAACGACCGGGCTCGCGCCCTGGGCCGCAATGTTCTGGGCGCGTACGTGGCGTCCGGAGCATTGGACAAGAGTCTTGCGGGAGTTCTCGCAGGCACAGACCCCATTGCCGAACTGCCCGGCATCCTCGCGCGGCTCGATCACAAGTCCCTCGCCATTCAGCTGCCCGACCACCCCGAGCACAGCGTCTCGACCCTGCGCGATGCACGCTCAATGTTGCTGCTTGCCGAACTGTTCCCCGTGGACAACGGAGACAACGAGCAGAAGCGCCACCTGATCCGCCATGCTCTCAGTGAGGCGGCGCCAAGCTCTCTACAGCTGGCCGATATCAACCAGCGCGCCCGCGCCTGGTCGGCACTGACATCGCAGAGCTACCCCCGCCCGTGGAATCCCAGAGTCGCCGAGATCTTCCCACGCAATGCCCGCAAGGGCTTTGCCCTCTCCAGGCGCCCACTCACCGAGGTCCTCAAGGCAGCCGACACCGATGACGCCGCCTTCGAGGAGCTGGTCACTTTCCGGGCGGCGCATTGGCTGGCGGCCTTCGACCTGATTGATGCCGACCGGGGATCGCTGGCCGGGCAGAGCGACGAGGAGGACGGCACCAAGTCCAATCGCGTACGACGCAGCGTCAAGAACATTCTCACGGCCTTGCGCAACAACCGCACCATGGCAGTGGGGCTGCTGAGAGAGCTCGCGGCAGCGATGGACGCTGGCGACAGGGCTCCTCGCCGCATCATGCCCACCGGCGAACCGGAGCCGGACGGCGAGCCGGCGAACCGTGCCTGGTTCAACCGAACGTTTCCGAAGACGATCGGTACACATAGCGAGCAGCGCCCAGCTCAGCTATCCGCTGACACAGCGGAACCCCTGCCGGAAACGGATACCCAAGCAGTGATCCGCCTCACAAAGGAAGTTGAGAACCTTGTACGGGACCTAGCCGACAGCAGCAAGGACATCCGCACCTGTCTGCGTGAACTGGCCACCCGCGCCAAGGAGGCGGGAATGGACTGCGCCTTGACCGAGCCGAAGGCGGAAGAACTCGCTCTGTCAGTCAGCAAGACGCTGGGTAGCCTCCGCCTTGTGCCGGAGACACTCACCGGTTTGAGTCAGTCAGATTGAGCTCCCATCCCGTAGTGCTGCAAAACTTCTCTATTTTTACTCCAGTCGGAATTCGTGTCTTGAGCTGCTGGTTGTCGTTGTCCGGGTGTGGACGTGAGAACGCCATGTCGTGCATAGCCAGCCCGCATGCGGCC
Organism: Streptomyces sp. NPDC002734; assembly: GCF_040295685.1. Classification (NCBI taxonomy): domain Bacteria; kingdom Bacillati; phylum Actinomycetota; class Actinomycetes; order Kitasatosporales; family Streptomycetaceae; genus Streptomyces; species Streptomyces sp. NPDC002734. The sequence continues at coordinate 44,475 of NZ_JBEOVU010000010.1, read as the reverse complement.
TTCCACCGCAGGTCACACCGCAATTCCTGAACCGAATCGAAATCCGACAGGCCATACAGAGACTGCAGCACGACCGCCGCGGCGAGAACCTGCGGCGGCATACTCGGCCGCCCGGTCGCCGACGGATGCATGTCCGCGAACATCTCCGCCGGAAACAGCATCGAAGGATGCTCCAGGGTCTTTGAGAAGTGCCAAGGTGGGCGGGTTTCGCCTGTTGAGCACGGGATGTGACGGCTCGTCGACTTCTGCCCGGCAGTGACCCTGGACGCAGAACAGGCATGGCCGCTGGTGATCATGTGGGTGTCGAGTCCGTATGAGCACCGAGCGAGTCCATGCCTGCGCACCCATCTTCCCGCATGCCGTCATGCCTCCGGCAACTGGGGGACACCTCCGACCCAACCCCGCTGGAGACAGCCGCTGACCTGGGGAGCTTTCTGGCCACGGTGCCTAACCCGCGGGCCCGTCGCGGCATCCGCCATCCCTGGCCGGCCCTGCTCACCGCCGCGGCTGCCGCCGTTCTGGCCGGCGCCGCCTCGGTCACGGCGATCGGCGAGTGGATCGCCGACGCTCCGCAACGCGTCCTGGCCCTGCTCGGGTTCCGCCCCGACCCGCTGACCGGACTGATCCGCCCACCCCACGCCACCACCGTCCGCCTCGTCCTCGCCGCAACGGACGGTGACGCCCTCGACCGCGCCATCGGCGACTTCCTCCAGGCACGCAAGGCCCCGCCCTCGGGACGGAAGGTCATCGCCGTCGACGGCAAGACACTCCGCGGATCCCGCACCGCAAGGCGGACGGCCACCGCCCTGATCGCCGCCATGGCCCACGGCGGCGAGGTCCTCGCGCAACGACAGATCGACGGGAAGAGCAACGAGATCCCGGCCTTCGTCCCGCTCCTGGACGGCATTGACCTGACCGATGCCGTCATCACCGCCGACGCCCTGCACACCCAGCACGACCACGCCGCCTACCTGCACGAACGCGGAGCTCACTACCTGGCCGTCGTCAAGCGGAACCACCCCGGACTGCACGAGCGCATCCGCGGCCTGCCCTGGCACGAGATCCGCCTGGACCACATCGAGCGCGCCCGGGCCCATCACCGCGACGAGATCCGCCGCCTGAAGACCGCCACCTTCGCCCACATCGACTACCCGCACGCCCGCCAGGCCCTCCAAGTCGTTCGCTAGAGACGCGATCTGGGCACGGGCAAGCTGACGATCGAGCGGATCTACCTGGTCACGAGTCTGCCGCCCGGCGCGGCCGACGGCAGCAAACTCGCGGCCTGGATCCGCGGCCACTGGCGCATCGAGAATCAGCTCCACCACGTCCGCGACCGGACCTTCCACGAGGACGCCTCACACATCCGCACCCGGCACCTACCCCGCGTCATGGCCGGCCTGCGCAACCTCGCCATCGGCGTCCACCGCCAGGACGGCCACACCAACATCGCAGCCGCCCTCCGCCGAACCGCCCGCGACCACCAGCGGCCCCTCACCACCCTCGGCCTGGCATGACGAACCCGGACACAAGATCACTTCTCAAAGACCCTGAAGGATGCTCCGCCAGGAACGCGAAGACACTTCCCGCCAGGATCGTCTCCCCGGCCCACTCCCCTTGAACCACCCCACAACTCTGGCCCCACCGCTTGCGAGGCGGGGACAGAACCCAAGATCTTCATCAGTCTTCTAGGAGCCCCGCTCGTGCTCCCGCACGTAGGTGAACCCGCGTGGCAGCTCGTGAGGCCCGGCCAGACCGACCCGCTGGTGATCATCTCGATACGCTGCACGGGCCTCCGCACTTGCCTCCTTGCCGAGGTGGCCGATCCGCATCAGATGCCCGGCAACCCGGTGGCCGGTCAAACTGTAGGCCACCTCCGATTCCGCATGGCGCAGATCCTCACGGTCTGCCTCTCGCAGGACTGGCGCGTAGCACAGCAGTGGAACTGTCCTCTCTCCGCCCCGCGCCGGGTAGTGCAGCATGCCGGCTCGGTTCATGCTGCCCTCCTGCCAGGCAAGCAAGCCGCGCGAGAGGAGCCGTTGTATCGCCCCGTCGACCTTCTTCCTCGGCGGTCGTTCCGGCTGTGCCCGCTCCACCGTGTTCCGGACCAGCGCCTGCCGTGGCAGCAGCGCCCGGCCCTTCTCGTCGAGGTAGCCGAGTTCGCGTAGTGTGATCAACACGAGTTCCTCGACCCCATCCACCCGGGCGTCGAACGCCGCCAGCTCACGCGTCACGATCCTCGGGTCGTGGACGTAGCGGACCACCGTGCCACCAAACACGACAGGGGTGTCCAGCAGTGTGTACGACAGCCGCAGCTGCCTCCACGTGTCCCAGCGCACCGACACCCGCATCCCCGGAAGGACGAACGGCTGCCATCCGAGCCCGGTCAGCAGCGGCTCGGGGCCGCCGTTATCAAGCCTGATGCCCTTCTGCCGATCCAGCTCCTTGATGCGGTGGCGCCCGCGCAGAAAGGTCAGGTCAAGCGGTTCCTGAGGGGCGGCTCGGTCGGCCATCGCGGTCGGCACCGGGCAGGTGCCGTGCAGGAGGTGCTCGGCACGGACGTAGAACTTCCACTCGACCGTGAGGCCGGTGTTGACCACCGAGTAGGGCAGCCCGCTGTCGAGTTCCTCGACGACGACCTGGCTGAGCTCTTCCTCGTGAGGAGCCGGAGCCTGCTCATCCTGTCGTGACCGCTGCTCCTCCTGAGGGGCGGATGCCTCCAGCCGCCCGTAACAGCCATTGCACAGCAGACGCTTGTTGTGTACCGCGACGCGACGCGCCTTCTTCGTCCGCACACACCGTGAACAGGTGAAGGACGTGACCACCTCCAGCCGGAGGAGTTGAGTGTTGCCGCGGGGCGGGTAGGTCTTCGCGACCTTCACGCCGAGCACACGCTCACCGACGTTCATGACAGCAGATCCCCCCCTGGGTTCCTGCCCTGTGAAGAAGGGATCAGCGTAAACGCTCGCGTCTCAGGTATGCAGATGGTCCGGCACGATTCTCTGCACCACCGCCGCATCCTGCTCGACGGGTTCGCCTTGGCCTCCTCACCCTGCTTCGCCAGCCTCCGGGCACGGGCACGGGCACGGGCACGGGCAGAGTATTTCGTAGCGTGTCCGATTCGGTCAGCGATGGGCCGGGTCCGCTGCTGGCTCACTCAACACCTTGACCAGAACGGCATTGGCGACCTGCGCCAGTCGGCCAAGCTGCACCGCCTCGAACTGGAAGTACGGGTTGACCTGGAAGGGCCCCGCTTGACCGCCGTAGCCGAGGACCTGCTCCGATCCGAACAACGTTCCTCGGTGCCCCGTAAGCGAGCGCTGGTCGTACAGTGGGCCCGCCAGCTCCTTCACCTGCTTCTGCGTCAGCACGGTCTTGAGTGCTTTCCGGAACCGCTTCTCGGCAACTCCCTTGCGGTGCTTGCACTCGGGATGACAGTCGCACATGGAGTCTGGGACTGACCTCATACCCACGCCCTCGATCGCGGCTACGAAGGTGAGCAGCGAGAGCGACGGATGACGTCTCTTCAGGCGTACGGCCTCGTAGTACGCGTTGAGCGCGGTCTCCAGTTCGGGATCACCGTCTAGCCTCTCCCACGCCCCAAGCACCCACAGCGGCAGCTTCCAACTTCCTGTCCCCGGAGGGACCTCCCCTGTCCACTCCTCCCCGTGCAGGCTCGGAAATTCGGGGCCGACCGAAGTCGGGATCTTCAGAACCGACCCGGCGGGGCCCTGAGGCCAGGGAAGCGTCCGGGGCTCCCACAGCTCCCGCCGATGCAGCGTCAGGAGAGCGCCGAGTCGGCGCAACTGCACCTGAGCGACCGGGACAACGAGGTCCCAATGGTAGGTCTCGAACCGGCCGGTGACGACGACGGGGAAGCTGCGGGAGACCGTGATGAACTGTGAGTCGACTCGGTCCTGCCCTCGGAACTCGCGCATATAGACACCACCGGGGGCGAGGGCCAGCGGCCCTACCTCTGTCGCCCTAATCTGCTCCAAGGGGTAGAACCCCTGCCCGGCGGACGGGCTGACCCCAACGAGCGCATCCCATAGGTGAGTGCGTTGGTGATGCCCGATCTCGTCCACGGCCTTCCGCGCGCCAGTCCGCCAGGGGTCTACCTGGTCCTCTGACGGGGTGCCGTCGTCGCCAACAACCGTGCAGCTGATGCCGTCGGGGTGAGGGTGGACGCGCAGGACGCTCGTCATGGAACCATCGAGAGGCGGCCCCATTTCCACTGGGCCGCCGTAGCTATCAGTGCCACTCATGCGGCGAAACCCTCCGCCCATGGCATTCCCAAGGTGGTGGGCCCACTCGTTGCCGTGCTCGGTAAAGTCCACGGGGAAGGTACCGATGCTCTGTTCCCACACAGTGGCCTCCAGCCGCTTCGACGACGTCGAGGGTCGCTGACCACAGCGGCCAAGACCTCGACGTCCCACGATCAAGGTCATCGTCCCGTTTGTGTCTAGAGGGACGCCACTCAATACAGCCGGAGAACGGGGACGGAGCCTCCCTCTGACTAGCTGTTGTTCAACCAATCAGGCACCTGACCTGCCTGTTTGCCGTTTGCGATCTTGGTGGTCCGGTGTGCAGAGTGGCGGAATCTTCGCGGTCGAACCCGGAGGTTGTGCCGTGCCCACGCCTGCTGCTGTCATGAAGCGCCGACTGCGCGCGTTCGAAGTCCGTGCCGCCAAGCTCCAGCAGCAGATCCCCGCGTTGGATCAGGAAGCGGCCCTGGTGGACGAAGAGATCGCCCGCTGGCGCATCGGCAGCAAGATCTGGGACGAGGCCGAGCACGAACGGCGTGGTGACGCCGACGGGTCCACGAGCCCGTCCAGCTCGTCGGCCAGCCACGATGCCCCGATCGACACGCAGGCCGGGAGCCGGTCCGTCGGCGGCACGGAGTCGCGGTATGTGCCGCAGCGGCAGGCTAGCGAAGCCCCGGACACGCTGCCCGGCCCCTATTCCAAGATCGTGGAGTTCGTATGGGGTGAGCCGGTGCGGGTGCGGGACGTGTCCCGGGCCCTGTTCGGCGAGGGCGCCAGCCGGAGCCGGCGGGAGGGGGTGCGCTGCCAGCTGAAGCGACTCGTCCAGCGAGGTTGGCTGGCCAGTGCGGACGGCCGGGAGTTCACCGCGGCGGCCTGACCCCTGCTCATGTCGGCCGGGCCAGGGCCGCGCGGGCCGTCTCGCGTTCGGCGGCGGCCAGGCGGCGGGTCATGAGGGTGACCATCGCCCACTTCACGTAGCTCTCGTGCGCGGCCGCGGTGCGTTCGTAATCGCGCACAAAACGGCGGCAGTTCACCAGCCAGGCGAACGTCCTCTCAACGAACCAGCGTCTGGGCACCACCACGAAGCCCGCCTGGTCGTCAGTGCGGCGCGTGACCTCGACCTTCAGGGCAAGGGCATGCAGGACCCAGTCCACCAGCGCGCCCGTGTAGCCGCTGTCGGCCCACACCGTGCTCACCTTCGCGAACAGTGCCTGCATCCGCTCCAAGAGGTCCACGCCGGCGTCGCGGTTCTGGAGGGCGGCGGCGGTGACCATCACCACCAGCAGGAGTCCGAGGCAGTCCATCGTGATTTGGCGCTTGGCGCCCGAGACCTGCTTGCCCGCGCCGTATCCGCGCCGGTCTCCGACCAGCGTAGAGGCGCCCTTCAGGGACTGGGAGTCGATGATCGCCGCGGTCGGCTCCGGATCGTCGCGGCCCTCGACCATGCGGACCTGCTCACGCAGCCGGTCGTGGAGCACGTCCAGGAGCTCGTCGGTCTGCCAGCGGCGCTGGAAGGCGTAGACGGCCTGCCAGGGCGGGAAGTCAGCCGGCATCGCCCGCCACTTGGTCCCGTCGTCGACGAAGTACCGGACAGTGTCCAGCATTTCCCGGTGGCAGAACCCCTCCGGGTTGCCCCCGCGGCCCAGCAGCCAGCCCGGCAGGGGCATCACCTGCCGGACGACCTGCCACTCCTCGTCCGTCAGGTCCGCCGCATAGAAGCGGACCCGAAACGGCCGGTCACCCGCGTTCCGTACAGATGCGCGAGGCAGTCACACTCCGCGCCGAACCCAGGTCGGGCAGCGGGCGACCGGGCAGGACGACGGTAACGTTCGGCATGACGGGGCTCTGTTCCTCACGTGGCTGACCTAGACAACCGACAGGCGCGAACCTGGCGGATGTGGGCCGGGAGCGGTGCGCACTCGTCGCCTCGGCGGCGAGGAACTCCTTGGGCGGCTTGTCTATGTCGTCCGGGAGGCCATGCGGAAGGCCCACGGCGTACTTACTCATGGCGATGCTGCAGGGATATAGACGGACTCCTCCTTCACCGAGCGGACTCGTCCGGCCGTCCCAAGGGCCGAGTTGCGGGGTGTCCGAGTGAGATCGATGTAGTTCCCCTCGAGACGGGGCCGTCGTAGAGTCTGGCAACCAGACGGCCGGCGTAGCGCAACGTGGCGGGGTTCGAGGAAGAGATCTCTTCCTCGAACCCCGCCACGTTGTGCGTTGAGCTGCGGTGTCAGGCGGGAGGCAGGCCTGGCAGCACTGTCCCTGTGTAGGCAGCGAGCACGCTCCCCAGTGCTCCGCTGACGACGGGCGAGTTGAGGATGCCGACGATGGAGGAACCCCAGCGCTGGAGCCTTCCGGGGTCGGGTGAGCCAGTGGCCGCCTCGGTTTCGAGGCGCGTGGCGAGCTCGGTGAACTCGGTGGCATCGTCCTCGGGCAGGTCCAGGATTGGCGCGGCCTGGCGCAGGGCGCGGGCGAGCATGACGACTGCCGCAGCGTCGATCCCGTCCTTGTTGGTCGTGGCGTTCATGGTGAAGTCACGGCTATTCGCGGCGATGTTTCCGGTGTTCTCGGCGACGTGGATGGTGACGCTGTCGCCGGGGGTCGGCTGATTGATGTGGTCCTGCACACTTCCTCCTGCCAGAGCGCAGCTGACGCCCTGGGGTGTGATGGCAACCGTGACGGGCTCGGTATCGTTGCGGTGGATGAGGTCGTGCTCTGCCAGGTAGGCGAGTGCCTGGTGCAGTTCGGCGCCGGTGGTTTCGACTCCCGCGAAGTACGAACCGGGTGTCGCGAGGAACGGAGCGGGGTCGATGGGTGTCTGGTCGCCTGCGGTGTCGTAGAGCCACCGCAGGAAGGTGTCCATCGTGTGGCGCAGCCGGGCCGCGCGGTCCCTTTGGAGGTTCTTCAGCCGTTGCACGGCCACGGCACCCTCGTCGGTGAGGTGGACGTCGGTGGCTCCGGCCATGTCGCGGGCGATGTTCACCAAGCCGTGTTGTTCGAGTTGGAGAGCGAGGATGGTGGGATCTGCGTCCTCAAGTTGCTGTTCTTCGACGAATCGGGTCACGTCGACGTACAGGGCTGGGCGCTGTTGGTGGTTGGCATCGAGCCAGATCAACAGTTGAGCCAGGTAGGCGCTGCTCTCGATCGCCCCGCTATGACCCAGCGCCCCTCCAGAGATACTGCTTTCGGCCTGGACCTGCACACGAGGAGGGTTGCGCCGTGCGGCCTGTTCCAAGCTCTTCTTCAAGCCCGCCACGTACGCCTTCGCGAACTTGTCGAAGTCGCGAGAGTTGATGCCACGGGCCACGTTGCCCTCCTGTCTCAGGTGTCTACAGCAAGCGTACGGAGGGGGTCCGACAGGAGACGTGTCTTCTCCCGGGGGCACTGTCCAGCGAGCTGGCCCACCAGTCGGCTGGGCCCGGTTCGCGGCCCCGGATGCGTCCACGCCGCCTTCGCGATCGACGTGTTCTCCCGCACCGTCGTCGGCTGGCAGGTCACCACCAGCCTCTACACCGAACTCGCCCTGGACGCACAGCGGTTGATTACAGTCCCCATGGCGAGAGAGGTGGTCCAACCCGCAGGGCCGACCGGTTCGAGACCCGGCCCTGTCGGGGATGGACGCCTTCTCGCGATCGACGACGGAAGGTGATCGTCTATGACGGGGGCACGCCGTGGTCCGCCGCCGTAGACTGATGCGCAGCAGCGCGGCCGGGGGGCCGTGTCGTGGACTGGTGGGGGACGAGACCGCCGATGCAGCCGCTGGACACCGACCAAGATCCCGCTGTGCTGGGCCCATTCGAGCTGCTGGCCCGGCTCGGGGCCGGTGGCATGGGGGTCGCCTACCTGGCACGTCGCCTGCCACTGGACGGTCTCACGGAGGAGGAGGCTGCCGCCTATCACCTGGTCGAGCCAGACGAGGGCGCGGACACCGGTGAAGCCCGACTGACCGTGATCAAGATGATTCAACCGGATCTGTTGGATCTTCCCGAAGCCCGAGAACGCTTCCGCACGGAGATCGACGCGGTTCGTGCCGTGGTCAGCGACCGTGTCCCGGCCCTGGTGGCTGCCGTGCCGGACGCTGCTGAGCCGTGGTTCGCCATGGACTACGTCGCCGGCCCCACCCTGCACCAGTTGGTGAAAGAGACCGGCATCCTGCCCCTCGGCCCCTGCGCCGCACTCGGCTTGGCCCTCGTGGACGCCTTGCGCGCGATCCACGGCACCGGACTGCTGCACCGCGACCTCAAGCCGGGCAACGTCGTCCTGGGACCAAACGGACCGGTGGTGCTGGACTTCGGTCTCGCCGTGCTGACTGATCGGCCGTCCAGTCAGGCTCTGACGGCGACGGGCACCACCAAGGGAACACATGCCTATATGCCGTTCGAGCAGCTCCAGGACACCAAACACGTCAAGGAACCCGCCGACGTTTACTCCCTTGGGGCCACCCTCTTCTTCGCCCTGACCCGCAGGCCACCATTTCCTCTCGTACCCCTCATGGCGTCGCCAAGCTTCGACGGTGTGGACGCGGTGTTCGTGCCACTGCTCGCCCAGATACTCGTGGCGACTCCGAGTCAGCGTCCCGATCTCGACAGCATCGAGACGAGCCTGCTGTCCCTCCTGGCCGCAGCCGACCTCACCCCCCAGCAGGCCGCCGACCAACTGCTCGCCAGAGTTGTCGCCTCCGGCCTGATCCCGGAACTCCCGGAGGAAATCCTCGCCGAGACCGTGGACCCGAAGGTGCAGGAGGAAGCTCGGCGAGCCGTCGGCGAGGCTGCGGACGAACTCGCCGACGCCGAGGCGGAGTTTTTCGGCATCGACACCGACAATGTCGAGTGGGCCGAGGAGGTGGCCGCCGGAGGGCAGCACGCCGAACCGGATGCCACGCCACCGTCCGATGTCCGAGATGCGGCTCAGCCCGAACCAATGCCGCCGCAGGGCGCTTCCCCGTCGGCCGGCAGCGATGTCGAAGGGGAAGGGGCAGACTGGCCCGGATCAGGCGCGGAGCCCGTACCCCCGCCCACGAGCTACCGTCTCCCGCCGCCCCGACGGTCCGCGCCCACCGGGCCTTCCAGGGTCAAGGCTCCGCCCCGGGCTCCCGCCTTGAAGATCGCGGAGCAGTTGCGTCGCGCCTACGCCCGCAACGGACGTCTCTGAGCTGGAGGCGCTCCGGCAGCGTGGGTCCGAGCCGATCCCGGCCGTGCCGGGATCGGCTCGGTCCTCCCCTCTCGGTCGCGTCTGTCCGTACGGCCCGTCATCCCCACCCGCGTCGGGGTTCTAGGCTTCTGGTTGACACGCATCCCGGTCGGCCCTGCCCTCCGCCACGGTTTCGCTATCCGTGATACGCGTCGCATCATCACCGAAAGGACCCGCACACCATGCCCGACACCGTGCCCGGCAGCACTCAGGACCGTTCCGCCCCGCAGGCGGCGGCACCCGAGGAGGCGCCGCCCGCCGGCACGATGATCGAGGTGCGGGACGAGGAGTGGATGGTCCGCAACAGCCGGCAGCTGCCATCCGGGGAGCTCCTGATCGAGGCGGTCGGCGCCTCCGACCTGGTCCGGGGCCAGGAGGCGCGGTTCTTGGCGCCCACCATGGACCGGCCACGCGTCCTGCGTCCCGAGGACACCGAGCTACGGGCCGACGACTCGCCGCACTTCCGGCGCGGACGTCTCTTTCTCGAGGCGGTCTTCCGAAAGACCCCGCTGCCGCAGACTGAACGCCGCTTGGCACTGACAGACGCGTTCCTGATCGACCGCATGGACTACCAGCTGCGGCCCGCCGCCAAGGCGCTCGCCAACCCGCTGCGGCCAAGGCTGCTCATCGGCGACGTCGTGGGGCTCGGCAAGACCCTGGAGATCGGGGTGCTGCTCAGCGAGCTGATCCGGCGAGGCCGCGGGGAGCGCATCCTCATCGTGACGCCCGCGCCGGTGCTGGAGCAGTTCCAGCACGAGCTGTGGACACGGTTCTCGTTGCCGCTGGTCCGGCTGGACAGCGCGGGCATCGCCAGGGTCGAGCGGAAGATCCCCGCCGGCCGAAATCCGTTCACCTATTTCAAGCGCGTGATCATCTCCATGGACACGCTCAAGAACCCGCGGCGGTACCGCCCCTGGCTGGAGAACATCCGCTGGGACGCCGTGGTGATCGACGAGTCGCACAATCTCATCAACCAGGGAAGTGACCGCCGCGCCCTCGCCGACCTGCTGGCCGAACGGACCGACGCCCTGGTCCTCGCCAGCGCCACCCCTCACAACGGTGACATGGCCGCCTTCACGAACCTCATCCGCCTGCTCGACCCGATGGCGGTCAAGGATCCGCGCAACCCCCGGGCCGAGGAACTGGACCACCTGATGCTGCGCCGCACCAAGGTCAGCACCGAGGTTGCCCGGGAGCTCAAGGACCACTGGGCGCCGCGCGGCGGCTCCCACCCGGTGCGCTGCCGGGCGAGCGATCTGGAGGAGCAGGTCTTCGCCGAGCTCGCCGAGCACTGGCTGAAGCGCAGCGAACCCGGTGCGGGAACGGAGGACCGGCTCTTCCCGTACGTCCTGCTGAAATCCTTCCTCTCCTCGCACCGTGCCCTGTTCGTCACCACGCGGAAGCGGCTGGCGAGCACTGGCCACCGCCTTCCGGACGGCCACGACATCGCGGCGGAGCCGCTGTCCGGTGTGGAGACGAGGACCGCGGAGGCGGCCTCCCTGCTACGGCTGCTGGAACTGGCCCGCGCCATCGAGCGCGCATCGGACGAAGGGCGTAGCCCGCACGCCACCTCCAAGCTGAACGGCCTGGTAGAGGAACTGACCCGGATCGGGGTGGGGGCGGGCAGCGCGACCCGGGCGGTCGTCTTCTCCGAGCGTCGGGAGACGCTGGACTGGCTCGGTACGGTCCTCCCCCCTCTGCTCGGCTGGAAGAACAACGACGACGCCCGGGCCGCCGTCAAGGTCCTGCACAGCACGGGTGTGTCGGACCGAGTGCAGCAGGAGTACGTCGACGAGTTCGCTCGCGCCGGTGGCGACATCCGTCTGCTGCTCACCGGCGACGGGGCCTCCGAGGGCGTCAACCTGCACCGACAGTGCCATCACCTGATCCACTGGGACCTGCCGTGGAGCCTGATCCGTGTCGAGCAGCGCAACGGACGCATCGATCGTTACGGGCAGACCCGCCCGCCCGAGTTCCGGGCGATGATCCTGGAGTCGGCGGTCGAGGGCGCCCTGGACGACACGGACATCGCGGAGAAGGTCCTCGCCCGCGAGGAGAAGGTGCACGCGGTCCTCGGCGCGGTGGAGGCGGTGACCACGGAGAACGACGGCGCGCTGGAGGAGAAGCGCGTCATGGAGGCGCTGTTCAAGGGCGAGGCGCCGCAGGAGGCGGTGGCGGAACTCGAAGCGGTCGCCGTCGGTGACGCAGGCGCCCCGGCGGATCTGCCACTGGCCCAGCGGCTGAACGCGGAGTTCGGCACGGACGACGGCGCGTACGGTTCCCACGGCGACGCCGCGTTCGACTTCGGCCCGTACGACGACGACTTCGGCGATGTCGGCTTCGACTTCACGGACGAGGACGACGAGGGCCCGACCGAAGACGCCGCCGTGCCCGAGGCCGCCGGGACTCCGGACGCTGCCGACGGTCCCGGCGCCCCCGCACCGCTCTATTTCGTCGACGAGCTGCGCCTGTTCACCGATCGCCGGGATTACGTCCTGTCCGGTCTGGAAGAGCTGGCGGATCTGGAAGCGTTCCGGCTGGACACCACCGTCAACGGGACCGACCTCAGTTTCGACACCCCAGAGGACCTCGCCGACCGCCTCGACGTCCTGCCCGCCAGTTATCTGCGCGACCAGCGAATCACTCGCCGGATGAATCTCACCTTCAGCAAGAAGGACGGGGCCGACTCGCTGAAGCGCGCCCGGGAGGACGCCGACTCGTCCTCGCTGTGGCCGGACGCCCACTATGTCGGTGAGCTGCACCCCGTACTGGAGTGGATCACCGACAAGGTCCTGGTGCAGCTCGGGCGCCAGCAGGCTCTGGTGATGCAGGTGGATCCGCAGCGGGTCCCGGAACCGGTGTTCCTCACCCAGGGGGTGTGGTCCAACCGGGACGGCAGGCCGACGGTGGTCACCTGGCTGGCCATCGACCGCCTGGGCCGCCCCGGACATGAGCCCCGGGTACGGGACCTCACCCGGAACCTCCTTGCCGAGTTGGGTCTGGGTCCGCAGATGCCCGACCACTTCACGGCCGGGGACCCGGAGGCGCTGCGGGCGTACGTGCCGGAGGCGGTGGAAGTCACACGGCGGGAGATGATGCGGCGCCGGACGGACGCGGAGCAGCTCGTCGACGCCCCGCTGCGGGAGTACGAGCGCAGGGTCGACCTCTGGCGCGAACAAGCGCTGCCCGGGTTCAGCGGCGGCCGTACCGCCCGTGAGCGGGCGGCCGAGAACCTGGCGGAAGCCGCTGCCCGGCTCCGGACGACGGGCGACGCGATGGTCCGCGTCCTGGCGGTGCTGGAGCCCGGCTCATGACCGCCCGCCCCGCCCGACCCGGCAGCCCGGTCATGGCGGCCCGTCCGTCCCGGCCGTTGCCTCGGCCCGTAACCATCGAGATCCTGCAGGAGCAGCACGCGTGAAGTTCGACGCTCTGATGAACGAGGGTGAGTACTTCCCGCCCTTCTACCTGGACGAGATCCTGCCCAAGCAGCTGAAGGCGGGCAGACTGAAGGAATGGGCCGCGGAGGAACGTCAGGGACGGCCCACACCCCGGCAGGGACTGCGAGACCTGACTCGGCACTACCTCGCCGCACGGCTTGAGGTAGGTGGGGAGGCAAGCAAGTACAACCTCCTCCCGGACTTCGCGGGCATCACGGAACAGCAGGCGGCGGCCGAGGCGGCGCGGGCCCACCGGGACGCTCACCGGGACACCCGTGCCTGTGAGGGAGCCGACGGGGAGGCCCTGCCCGGGTTCCTGCCGGCGACCCGTCCCAGGGTCTTCGACGACGACCCCGAAGGTGCCTGGCGTGCTGGTCTGGCAGCCTGGCACGACCGTGTCCTCAGGGCGCTCGGCTTCACCCCGCGCCCCGGCCGGCTCACCGTGCATGCCGCCGCCGGCCCGGTCGTGGTGCCCGTCCAGCACGCCGAGCCCGGCATCGCCGTCCTGGCCGGCGGTTTCGCCGACGAGGTCGCCGCCACCCGTGGCGACGGGTCCGCGAATCGGCTCGCCGTACCGGTCCGGGTGGCCTCTGGCAAGACGCTCACTACCGTCACCGACCTCGCGGCCTGGCTGTTGGCCACCGAGGACGCGCCCACCTACGTCCTCATGCTGTTCGGCGGGGTTGTGGTCCTGGCCGACCGGGAGAACTACCTGCGCGGTCGTCACCTGGCGGTCAGCCTGGATGTCGCCCTGCCCCGCAAGGGCACCAAGGGCGCGACCGCCGACGAACTCGACGTGATCGCCGCCCTGTTCGGAGCGCCCTCGCTGCGGCCCGCTCAGGACGGCGGCGAGGACGACATCGCCCGGCTGGTCGCCGAGTCCCGCGACCACTCCGTCGGTGTCACCTCCGACCTGCGCGAGGGCCTGAAGGCGTCCGTCCAGCTCATCGCCAACGAGGTGCTGGAACTCGCCGGAGCACGGGGCGTACGCCCCGCCGACCTCCCCGAGTGGCTGCCGGGCCCACTTGCGGAGCCCGGAGCCCTCGCCAAGGTCCTCACCAAGGAGTCCCTGCGCTACCTCTACCGCGTGCTCTTCCTCCTCTACGCGGAGGCCCGCCCCGAACTCGACATCCTCCCGATGAAGAGCGCCGAGTACGCCTCGGGGTACAGCGTGGCCCGGCTGCGCGAACTGGTCGTCCAAGAGAAGCTGTCCAGCGCCTCCCGCGACCGCCACCACTTCCACGACTCGCTGGCACTGCTCTTCGACAAGGTCTTCACCGGGCACCCGGTCGCCGACACGGTCACCTCCCGTGAGGCGCTGCCGGCAGCGGCGGCCGCGGAGTCGGTGGACCTCGCCGAGGACGACGGCTACGAGGGCGTCCGCATCGAGGCGCTGCGCTCCCGCCTGTTCGACCCCACGTCGATACAGCTGGTCGACCAGATCATCGTCCACCCCGACGACCTGGCCCCCGACGGCACCGTCCCGGACGGCGCGCGCAGGCTGGACCTGCGGCTGCGTAACAAGGTCCTGCACCAGGTGCTGCGCAACCTGACCATCGTGGAGGGCAAAGGCCGGGGAGGACGGGGCGGGTTCATCTCATACGCCAACCTGAGCATCAACCACCTGGGCGCGGTGTACGAGGGCCTGATGTCGTACACCGGGTTCATCGCCGACGAACCGCTGTACGAGGTCGCCAAGGGCGGTGACCCGAGCGGCGGCTCCTGGCTGATCAAGGCGAGCCAGGTAGCGTCGGGACGCTACCCGGACGGGCCGAAGGACAGCGTCTTCGTCAAGACGGAGATCAACCCGCAGACCGACGAGCGGGTGCCACTGCCCTACAAGGTCGACTCGTACGTGTACCGGCTGGCCGGCCGTGACCGCCAGACCAGCGCCTCCTACTACACGCCGGAGTCCCTGACCCAGGCGACCGTCGAGCAGACCCTACGCTTCCGGCTGGACGACGACGGCAAGGTGGATCCCAAGGACCCCGACGCGGCCTGGGTCAACGCGGCGGACGTGCTGCGCTGGCGGGTGTGTGAACCTGCCCTGGGATCGGGTGCATTCCTCAACGAGGCCGTCAACCAGCTCGCAGAGCTGTACCTGCGTCTCGCCCAGCGGGAGCGTGGCGTCGACATCGACCCCGAGGAATATCAGCGTGAGCTGCAGAAGGTGAAGGCGTACATCGCCCTGCACAACGCGTACGGCGTCGACCTCAACGAGACGGCCGTGGAGCTCGCAGAGATCTCCCTCTGGCTGAACACCATGTACCGGGGCATGAAAGCCCCCTGGTACGGCCTCCACCTGCACCGGGGCAACTCCCTGATCGGCGCAGCCCGCCGGGTCTACCCCGGCAACAGTCTGAGCAAGGGCGGCTGGCTGACCTCCAAGTCCCCGCAGCGTCCCCGGCACGTGCCGCTCACGGAGAAGCTGAGGGCCCGTGAAGTGCACCAGTTCCTGCTGCCCGCCATGGGCTGGGGTTCCATCGGGGAGAAGGTCGGCCTGCGCACCTTCAACAAGGGCAAGGCCAATGAAGTGGTCAAGGCCGTGGTGGACGGCGACGTCGTCGACTGGCTGGAGCCGGAGCAGGTCCAGGCGCTGCGCCGCTGGCGTTCCGCGATGCGGCGCAACCCGAAGGGCGGCCAGCCAGCCTCGGCCGGGCAGAGGCCGAGGGTTGCCCCGACGCCCGAGGCACTGGCCCTCAAGGACGAGGCGAGGGGACAGGGCACCCTCGATTTGGGGCTGGAGATCTGGGACCAGCCGTCGTTGGGTCTTCTGGAGGAGGCCGTCCCGTCGGAGCCCGCACCGCCGAAGCCGGCACCGTCGGCTGTCGTGCCGGACGACGAGGATCCCAACTCCCGTACCCAGACCGGCCGTCTGATGGGCCTGGCCCGCCGGGTCGAGTACCTGTGGGACCTGGTCGTGATGCGGCTGCGGCTGTCCGAGCAGGAGATCGCGCGGCACGTCGACGTGTGGGGCGCGTCCGCCTCCAGCACCGGCACCGGCACCGGCACCGGCACCGGCACCGGCACCGGCAAGGGGAGCAGCGGGCGTCCGCCGATGGACCGGGACGCGGTGCTCGCGGCACTGCACCGGAAGGGGACACCGTACTGGCGGCTGAAGCAGGTCATGGACGCGTGGTGCGCGCTGTGGTTCTGGCCGCTGGAGAAGATCGGCCTGCTCGACGGCACCGACGACTTCGAGTACCGGCCACGCGGTGAGGACCGCACGGCGCTGCCCAAGGGCCACGGGCGGCGCAAGGTCGCCCTCAGGTCCCTGGACGACTGGATCGAATTCGCGGAGGCGGTGCTGGGCCGGGTCGACGTGGAGGACCGCAAGCAGGCCTCGCTGCTGTCCTTCGAGGGCGTTACGGACCTGGACGAGCTCGACGTCAAGGAGGTCGAGCTCGACAACAAGATGACCGAAGAGACGGCTTGGTCCCGGCCAGCCGACCTGGGCGACACTTTCCCCTGGTTCGAGACGGTGCAGCAGATCGCGGAGGAACGGGGCTTCTTCCACTGGGAGCTGGACTTCGCCCACGTGTTCGCCGACGGCGGGTTCGACCTGATGGTGGGGAATCCGCCGTGGGTCCGGCAGGAGTGGGATGAGAACGGCGTCCTTGCGGAGCTCGAGCCGTGGTTCGTCCTGGGCGGCAAAGATGCCGAGGTTCAGCGGGAACGGAACGTGGCGGAGGTCCTAGCCCGGCCCGGGAACCGGACATTTTATCTGGGCGAGCTGGAGACGGTGGCGGGGGTCTCCGAGTTCCTGTCGTCTGCGGACACGTATCCGGAGCTGGTGGGGACCCGGCCGGACATGTACCGGGCGTTCATGTTGTTGGCGTGGAGGGCAACAGGGGAGCGGGGGATCGCGGGGCTGATTCATCCGTCCACTCACCTGACGGGCGCCAACGAAGGCGTGCTTCGCGCGGCTGCCTACCGGCATTTCCGTTTCCACGCGGATTTCACCAACGAGCTCCTCATCTTCGCAAATCCCGTCGGCAACAGCAGCCATTTCAGCGTCAACGTGTACGGCCGAGATCAGGAGATTTGCTTCCAGCACATGAGTTGGCTGCTGCACCCGAGTGTTCTCGTTAAGTCCGTTCGGCACACAAGATCGGACGATCCTCTGCCGGGTGTCAAGCACGAGGGTAAGTGGGACCTGCGTCCACACCGGGACCGGATCGTCACCGTGGATGAGGTCCGTCTCGCGGAATGGCGTGAACTGGCGGGTGAAGAAGGTCTGCCCCCAGTTGATCAGACCAAGCTCCTCTTCCCTGTGACACGGGCGGAGGAGTCGGCCATCGCGTCCTTGGCGAAGTGGCCGCATCGTCTGGCCGCACTGGACCCACGCATCAGTGGAGGCTTCAACGAGAAGACCGACCGTACCGCTGGCTACTTCAACTGGGCTCCGGGCAAGGTCGCGACCTGGGCTGACGTCATTCTCCAAGGCCCGCTGATCCATGTAGCGACGCCCTATCACAAGCAGCCACCCGAGGGCGGTTCCAAGAGCATGCGGGACTATGAGCCCTGGGATCACAGGAACATGGCCGAAGATGCCGTGCCGCGTACGAACTATCGTCGGGCTCTCTCCGCGTCGGCCTACTATAATGCGCTGCTGCGACGTCCGTGGCGTGATTTGGAGTTGCTTGGCGATATCCGAACGGAAAAAAGAGTCGCCGAGGTCTTGGGAGAATCTAGCGAGACAGAGCGCAGCCTAGTGTTCTCCGACTGGACGACCCGACCGTACTCACGTTTTTATCGGCTGGCTTGGCGGCGGCAGATTGCCTCAAACACCGAACGAAGCCTGTTCGCGGCCCTCATCCCGCCTGGTCCGGCTCACATTCACATGGTGCACACTGCCGCGTTGACGGATGACCGTAAGACGGCACTAGCCGCTGGGTTCTGGGCTTCACTTCCGCTGGACTACTTCCTGCGAGCCACTGGGCGCTCGGATCTGCAAAAAGGTGAGGCAGAGGTTATGCCTGCGCCTACAGCAGACCATCCCCTCGAAGAGGCGCTTCTACTTCGTATCCTCCGTCTCAACTGTCAGACAAACGCGTACGCGCGCCTCTGGGCCAAGATTTTCGACGGCTCATGGCAGCAGGACGCCTGGGCAGCATCGGCGTGTTGGCCCGCAGACACAGCACCACTCTCGGATGGCGTTGGCCCCACCTGGGAGTGGGGTACACCCCTCCGGACGGAGTTCGCGCGGCGGGCGGCGCTCGTGGAGATCGATGCCCTCGTCGCCGTCTGGCTCGGAATCAGCGCGGACGAGCTGGTGGCGATGTACGACGCCCGGTTCCCTGTGCTCCAGCAGTACGAGGAGAGCATGTGGTTCGACGCAACCGGGCGGCGGATCGCCAAGGCGCACCAGCAACACGGTTACGGGCAACCGAAGAACGCATGGAAGCAGTTGAGCGCGCCTGACGCCTTCCCGGAGGAGTACGCCGTACCCGAGGGCTACACCGGGCCTCTCTACCGGGCCGACCGGAAGAAGGAGATGCGGGCGGCACACGCCGAGTTCACCCGGCGGTTGCGGGCAGCCGGCTGGGAGCCCGGTGACACCGAGCCGCCCGAGACGGCGAAGGAAGGCTGAGGAGACCCGGTCAACAGCTGCCAGCCCGCCCCTCGGCGCTGGCCCTGCCCGCTCCGGAGGATCCCGACGGCCGGGGGCTACTGCTGGTCGCTTCGCTCTCGACCCGCTGGGCTGGCACCCGAGGCGCGGCGCCCAGGCAAGACCGTGAGGGCGGAATGCACGCTGGCACCGGGCAGCTGACCCGGCCCGCATGCGTCCGCCCGATCGATGCCGATGAAGGCGGGGGCGTTGTCGTATCTCCGCCGTAAAGTGGTGGTGATCGATTCGGCCGCCGTGGCGTGGTCCGCCCCTCCGCGGCCGTCTCGCTCGCCGGGACAGCAACACGGGAGACGGGGGCCAGAGGCGCGTCATGAGACCCACACTCGCCGCGCAGACGCTGCGCGACACCACGGTCGAGTATCTGACAACGACCTTCGCGCTGGCCGAGCCCGACACCCAGGACGCGCTGGAGGACTTCCTCACCGATCCGGCCGACGGCCTGTTCCGTGGGCCGTATCTGCGGATACGGCGGCCCTTTCGGCCGGCGGACGACGGCTGGCAGGCCCACCTGGACTGGTGGCCGAGCGGCTTCGACTTCTACGCCCACCAGGCTGAGGCGTTCGCCCGGCTGACGAGCAAGGACGGGCAGAGGCCGCGCCCCACCCTGGTGACCACCGGCACCGGCTCCGGCAAGACCGAGTCCTTCCTGGTACCCGTCCTCGACCACTGCCGCCGGGAGCGGCAGGCGGGACGGGCGGGCGTGAAGGCCGTCCTCCTGTATCCGATGAACGCGCTCGCCGGTGACCAGGCGAAGCGGCTGGGGGAACTCTTCGAGCGGGACGAGCGGCTGGCCGAGGTAACTGCCGGCCTCTACATCGGCGAGGCGTCCGGGGCTCGCGGCTCCGAGCCGCCGTACGGGCGGGTGATGGTGGACCGGGCGGAGATCCGCCGCAACCCGCCGGACATCTTGATCACCAACTACAAGATGCTGGACCTGCTGCTCCAGCGGCAGCAGGACGCCTCCCTGTGGCGCGACGCGGACCTCGCGTACATCGTGATCGACGAGTTCCACACCTACGACGGCGCCCAGGGCACCGACGTGGCGATGCTGTTGCGCCGACTGGCGGCCGTGGTCGGCGCTTCCCGGGAAGGGGAACCGCTCGGCTCGATCTGCCCGGTGGCGACCTCCGCCACTCTCGGCTCCGGGTCGGGCGCGGGCGGGGCGCGGGCCATGCTGGACGTGGCCTCCCAGGTCTTCGGCACCTACTTCCCGGACGACGCGGTCGTGGGGGAAGACCGCCGGGCCGTCGAGAACTTCCTCACCCCCGTCGACCACACCCTGCCGCTGCCCTCACCGGAGGAACTGGCCGCGCTGCCCGACCCGGTGCGGACCCCGGGCGGTCTCGACGCGGTGGCGCGGGCCACCTTGGGCTGCGACACCGTCGACCCGCGCGAGCTGGGTCGGCGTCTGCTCGCGCACCCGCTCACCCACGAGTTGCTGCGGACCAAGGACGCCCCGCTGACGGCGGTAGAGGCGCTGGAGGAGTTCCCGGCCACCTCGGCTTGGCGGGCCGCCGTGGCCAGGGACCCGGAGACCGCGGCGAGCGCGCTCGCCCGCTTCGTGGCGCTGATCTCGCACGCCCGCGACCCAAAGTCACCGGCCGGAAGAGAACGGCCCCTGCTGCTGATCGAGACCCATCTGTGGCTGCGCGCCCTGTCCCGGGTGCTGCGGTTCGTCGCCCCTGAGCCGGTCTTCTCCTGGTCGGACGCCGATCAGGCCGCGCAAACCGGCGTGGTGCCGTCCGGGGCTGATGAGCCGGGAGCCGGACGTGCGGATGCCGACCGTGCCGCGGTGGTACGGGCCGCACAGGAGGAACGGCGACGGCAAGTCCGACGCTCGGGGCGGCTGCCGGCCGCCTACTGCCGGCACTGCGGACGGTCCGGCTGGTCGGCGATCTGCCCCGACCGCAACCCGCAGAACCTGGTGACCGCCCCCGACGAGATCTACCGGGCCAGCGTGGCCGGTGGCGCGGCCAAGGGGCGGGTGCGAGCCATGATCGCCGCCACTCCCGCGGAGGCCGCCGAACAGGCCCGCGCGATCCGTGCCCGGCGGTCCGCCCGGCACGGACGGCGCGGCGCTGCTCACGACGCCACCCTGATGGTCCTGGAGGACAACGGCAGCACGCTGCGGCGCCTCGACCCGGACGAGGTCCTGCCCGAGGACGGGGACACCGCCGCTCCGACCCCGGACAACGAGGTCTACGTATGGGTGTGGTTCGACAACCAGGAACGCGCCGATTACGCGAAACAGGACCGCTGCCCCGCCTGCGGACAGGCCCAGGGCATCCGCTTCCTCGGTGCCGGTGTCGCCCCGCTCGCCTCGGTCGTGGTCACCCAGCTCTTCACCGAGGGGGAACTGCCCGCCAGGGACGAGAAGGGGCAGGACCGCCGCAAGACACTGATCTTCAACGACTCAGTGCAGGACGCCGCGCACCGCGCCGGATTCGTCGCCAGCCGGTCCTGGAAGTTCTCCTTGCGCTCGGTCATCCACCAGCAGCTCGCAGAAGGCGTGGGCAGCGATCCCGCGTACGCGGCCGACGGCGTGCCGCTGAACGAACTGATCGCCTCCCTGATCCGCTGGGCGGCCGGCCGGGACCAGCGTGAACTCGCCTCCGTCGTTCCGCCGGACCTCCAGGACGTGGACCGGGTCCGGCGGCTGCTGGAAGGCCGCAAGCGGGTTCCCGCCCAGTCGGCCTGGGAGCTGATCGGGCAGCGGCTGGCCTTCAGCACACTGCTGGAGTTCGGCCTGCACTCGCGCCTGGGACGCACCCTGGAGCTGACCCGCACGGTCGCCGCCGAGGTGTACCTGCCCGAGCCCGAGAAGGCGGCCCTGGCCGCCGAGTCGCTGTTCGAGGCACAGGAGCGAGGTTTCCTGCCCGTCGTAGACCATGAAGGGGGCGACGGTGAGGACAGCGGAGGCGACAAGAGCGCGGCCCTCGCCGGACCGCCCGCCGAGAGGGGTCCTGCCCGGCTGCGCTACTTTGAGGGTTACGTCCGGGGCCTGCTGGAGCACATCCGGCAGGCCGGCGGCGTCCACCACGCCTGGCTGGACCGCTTCATCGATGAGGAGGGGCGCACCCGGCACCCGGTCAGCACCGGGCGACGCGAAGGAATGCCGGCCTTCGGACGGCACTCCGAGGCCCCGGCGTTCGTCCTGGTGGGCGGCCGGACGGGCAAGACGGACTTCGAGCGGGTCGACACCCGCGACAGCTGGTACGTCGACTTCACCCGGCGCTGTCTCGGCCTCGACCGGGACGCGGCGGGCGCCTACCTGACTGCCCTGTTCGGTGCCCTCGCCGACGACGGCGTCGGCGCCCTGGCGTTCCGGCGAACCGGCCCGGCCGAGCAGCGCGGCACCCGCAACGGCGTGTACGGGTTGACCGCCGGACACATACGGGTACGTCCGCTGGACGACGAGCAGACTCGCGACGCCGTCCTCACCTGCCCGTCCTGCGGCTGGACCCAGACCGTTCCGCCCGAGCGCGCTCCCGTCTGGCTGGGCACGCGCTGCCCGCTGAAGCGTTGTGAAGGCGTGCTCAGCCGGCCGTCACCCGAGGCGGGCGGCCGGGCGGCCCGCGACCCGAGGTCGGACTACTACCGCCGCCTCTACCGCGACGCCGACCCCTACAGCGTCGTCGCCGCCGAACACACCGGCGTCCTCAAACGCAAGGAACGTGAGGAGGTGGAGCGGGGCTTCCGGCGCGGCGTGAAGCACACCGACCCGAACGTCCTGTCCTGCACGCCCACCCTCGAACTCGGTATCGACATCGGGCAGCTGGAGGCCGTCATCCTGGCGTCCCTGCCGCCGTCGACGGCCGGGTACGTCCAGCGGGCCGGCCGCGCGGGCCGCGCCACCGGCAACGCCTTGCTGGTGTCCCTCGCCGACACCAGCCCGCGCGCCCTCTACCACCTGGCCGAACCCCGTCATCTGATCGCGGGCCCGATCCTGCCGCCGGGCTGCTTCCTGTCGGCGGGTGAACTGCTGTGCCGCCAGTACACCGCCTACCTCGTCGACCGCGCCGCCCGCGGCACCCTGGACGGCGTCCCGCCGATGCCCGACCGGGTCACCCAGCTCGTCGGCCGCACCGGTTGGCTGAAGCTGTTCGGCCGGGCCACCGAGGGCCGCCTCGACCTCGCCGACGCCTTCCTGCGCCTGTTCCCGGCCATCCCCGGTGTCCCCGGATCGGGCGCCTCGAAGGATGCCCGCGCCACCGTGCGGAGGTATGCGGCAGGCAGGCTCGCGCGTGACCTGGAAGCCGCCGAGCGTGCCTGGGAGAGCGAGCGTGCCGAGCTCGCCCGGCGCCGCCTCATGATCAACGAGGCGGCGGAGGCCCTTCACGAGAACGTTGAGGATGAGGCTCGCGAGAAGCGCACCCTGAGGCGCGAGGCGAAGGGCGTCGCGACCCGACTGGCGCAGCTTGCCCAGTCCGACGCCCAGGGCTTCCTCGTCGAACACGGCTTGCTCCCCAACTACAGCCTGGTTGAGGACGGGGTGCGGCTGGAGGCAATGCTCAGCTACAAGGAACCCGTCCGGCGCTCCCGCACCCCGGGCGCGGACGCCGAGGGCGGGGCCACATCCCGCTGGAGCACTGAACCCCGGGTCTACGACCGGCCCGCCGAGGCCGCGCTCACCGAGCTCGCCCCCGGCAACACGTACTACGTCCGTGGCTACCGCCACCGCGTCGACGGCTTCGACCTTGGGCCGGTCACCAAGGGACAGCCCGAGGGGCACCCTCCGGCCATCCACGTCTGGCGGATCTGCAAGGAGTGCGGACACGTCCGCACCGGGCCCCGCGCCGAGGAGGACCACACGCCCTGCCCCCGCTGTGGCGGCCCCGACATCGGCGGACGCACCGCCGTCTTCCGGGTCGTCGTCCCCCGCAAGGTGACCGCCCACGACAAGCGGGACGACGCCCGGATCGTCGACGACCACGAGAACCGCGACCAGACGAGGTACACGACGGTGACCGCCGTCGACGTCAATCCCAAGGACATCAAGGACACCTGGCGGCACCGGAAGACCACCTTCGGCGTGGACCATGTCCGAGAGGTCGTGATCCGTCGCTTCAACCTCGGCAAGGCCCGCCACGGTCGGCGCAGCGACACGTACTTCGCCGGCACCGAGGTGGCCACCCCCACCGGCTTCACCGTCTGCCCCCGCTGCGGCGGCGCCACCGAACGCGAACCAGGCAACGGACCTTCCCAGGACTCCCTGGGCCAGTCCCTGCTCAGCCGCGCCGAACTCGCTCACCACCGCCCCTGGTGCCCGGTCCGGCGCCGCGACAAGCAGGCCGCGCCCGAGGACGTGCAGGTGCTCACGGCCACCGAGCATCGCACCGAGGCACTGCGCATCCTGCTGCCCGCCGCCACCCTCAACGTGCCCGAGCGGCTGGCCTCCTTCTCCGCTGCCCTGCACCTCGGCCTCGCCTTGCGCTACGGCGGCGACCCCGACCACATCCGGTCCACGCCCGCCACCGAACCCGACCGCGAGACCGACCTCACCCGCAACTACCTGGTCCTCTACGACTCTCTGCCCGGCGGCACCGGTTACCTCCAGCGGCTGGTCGACCGCGACGGCGAGGAGTTCCGGGCGGTGCTTGCCGGGGCTCAGCAGACCCTGCGGCACTGCCCCTGCCGGGACACCCCGCGGCGTGCCTGCCACCGCTGCCTGCTCGGCTACGGCCCCGAACGGGACTACAAGGACCTCGACCGGCAGGAAGCCCTGTGGATGCTGGACAACCTGCTCGGCACCGACGGCCTTAGCGGGTGGGACGTCCACAAGGAGGAGCAGGCCGACGCCGGACTCCGCTTCGTCGAGCAGGCCGAGAGCGACCTGGAACGCCGTTTCGTCGAGGCCCTCGACCGGTGGCTCGCCACCCTGCCCGAGGGGGCCGCCGAGCACGAGCAGACGCCTACCGGGCGGCCCGGCAAGCAGTTCACGCTCACCCGGCCCGGCGGGGCGCCGGTCCGCTGGGAAGTCGTCGCCCAGAAGGACCTGCCCGACCACCGCACCCGCCCTGATTTGCTGTTCCGCCCGCCCGTGGGATACGCCACCGGTGACGGGGCGCCACCGGTGCAGATCGCGGTCTACCTGGACGGCTACCGCTGGCACGCCTCTTCCCGCACAAACCGGATCGCTTCCGACGCCGCGAAACGCGCCCGGCTGCGCGCCGACGGCTACCTCGTCTGGCAGATCACCTGGGACGACGTGGTCGCCTGGGAGAAGACTCTGTCGGCGGAGCCGGTGCCAGAAGTCGACCAGACCCCCGATCCCCTCGCCCCCGTGCTGGCTGGCCCGGACGCCGACGCGGCTTGGCCGCCGTACGACGTGACCTCCCCGACCGGCCCCGGCGCCAAGGTGCTCAAGCAGTGGGAGGGTCTGAAGCGCGACCCCGCAGAGGCAGCCGCGCTGCTCTACGAAGGAGCCATTCCCTCCCTCCTGGGATTCCTGCGTGACCCCCGCCCGCGCAAGTGGCACCACCTCGCCCAGCTCGCGGTCAGCGCACCGGCAGTCGCCCGCCGCGCGGACCTCGTCGACGCGGCACCAGAGGCCGCGGCAGGCTGGGTCGAGGCCGCGGTACGCGGCGAACCGGCTCCCGCGGTTAAGGGCGAGGGCGTCAAACTCCTTGCCTACCAGGACGGTTCAGGACTGCCCCTGATCCTGATGGGGGCGTCCCGACCCAACAGCAAGGCATTGCGCTGGAGCGCCCTAGCCGTCCTCGACGACCGCACCACGGCAGTCGCCGGGGACCGCCCCGAACACCGGCGCCGGTGGAAGGCATGGCTGAACTGGGGCAACATCATCCAGTTCCTCGACACCGACGGGACCGGCACAGCCGAAGGACTGGCCCTCGCCCGCAGCACGCTCGATACCTTCGACGCCGGGCTGCTCGCCGCCACGGCAGGACACAGGACGGGGATGCTGTCCGCCTTGCGCGACGGCCTGCCCGGGACGGGATTCCTCCCAGTGGACGATCATGAGGACCGCGGCGCACCCGTCGTCCGGGACGCCGAGGCCGGCGGGCGAAGCGCTGACCTGGGCGTCAGGGCCACCGAGGCTGTCGACCTAGCGTCGGCTGGGACCCACGTCGCGGAGAGCGGGACACCGCGGCCGGCGGGGACCGCGACCGCGCTGGAGCGCGCAGCCTGGGAGCTCGTCGTCGGCGAGCTCACCCGATGGGGCGATCCGCAGGTCGCAGAGCTTGCCGCGGCCCTGGCGGAGCGCGGCCACGTGCCCCCGGGAAAGACTGGATGGGACGTCGACGGGGTATCCCGGACGGTCGAACTGGCCTGGCCGGAGCAGCGGATCGGCATTGTTCTGCGGGAAGACGCCGAGGACACGGAGTACATGGCCCAGTGCGCGGCGGTCGGCTGGCAGGTGCGGCCGTCCACCGACTGGGACGTCGAAGAACTCGCCCGCCTGCTGGGCGCGGAGGAGGGCACACGGTGAGTGACAGGGCGGGGCATCCGGCGGGCGGGGCCAGGACACGGGTGCAGGTGGGGATCCAGGCCCACGAGGACATCCGGCGCCGTGGACCGGCGGTGGCGGAGGTGGTCGCCGGCTTCGTGCACCGGTTGCGCGCCGACCGGACCAACCGGGCCTTGAGGCTGACCGCCCTGCGCCCGGCTGGCGACGACGGGAACCTGTGCGTCGCCTACGCCGACACCCGCTGCATGGTCCTGCTCCTGTCCACCGACGGCGGGGACGAGATGCGGGTCCTGGCGGTCCGTGACGGGGCCATGGCGCGCGACGAGCTTGCCCGGCTCACGGTGGAGATCAATCCGGTGTCGGGCGCCATCGAGGTCGTCGACCAGAGCGAGGTCAGCGCCAACGTCGTCTCCCTGCCCGACCGGTCGGAGTCCGCGGGCACCGACGCGTCCGCCCAGTCCGGCGAGGACGCCACGCACGAACCCGTGCCGTCGAGGCCCGGAGCGGACGACACCTCATCGTCAGTTCCCAGCAGCCTGCGGCCGCCCCTGTTCGCCGCGCACGACGACGCGACCCTTCGCGATCTCGGGGTCGTCGCCTCTCTGCTGCCGGCTCTGCGCAAGGTCCGGACGGAGGAGCAGTTCCGTGAACTGCTCGGCCACAACATCCCCGAACTCACCCGCGACGTGCTGCTCGCCCTGCGCGACGGGGGCGATCCGCAGGACGTGCGCCGCCACATCACCGAAGGGTGGCGCGCCGACGGCGTCGACCCGGCGGACTGGTCCGGTGCGGCGCGGCGCGCCGTGTCGCAGGCGGAGACCGACGACGACGCCGTCCTCCAAGCGCTCGGGCAGAGCTTCGACGCCTGGAGGCTGTTCCTCCACCCGGAACAGAAGCGACTCGCGACAGCGGACTTCAAGGGCTCCGCGAAGGTGACCGGAGGCCCGGGCACCGGAAAGACCGTGGTGGCACTGCACCGCGTCCGCCATCTGGTGGACCGGCTGCCCCCGGGCCACACCCGCGCCGTGCTGCTCACCACCTACAACACCAATCTCGCCCTGGAACTCCGCGAACGGCTGCGGCAGCTGGGCGGCGACGATCTGCTCCGCCGGGTCGACGTCAAGTCCGTCGACGTCCTCGCCCGGGAGACTGTCCAGGAGGCCCGAGTCGATCTGGGCCGGCCCTTGGACGACGAGGCGGCGACGGGCCTCTGGCACGATGTGCTCACCGACACCGGCTGTTTCGACTACGACGTCGACTTCCTCGACTCCGAGTTCAAGCACGTAGTCGTCGCCGGCCGATGCGGTTCCTGGGAGGTCTACCGTCGCGTCGGCCGGTCCGGGCGACCTCGCGTCACCACCGCCCAGCGCCACGAGATCTGGCAGCTCATGCAGGCGTACCGGGCGAGGCTCGACGGCCCGCCCCGGCGCACCACGTACGCGCTCATCGCTGACCAGGCCGCCGTCATCGAGCAGCGCCGCCTGGACCGGGCAGAGGAACAAGCCCGCTACAAGGAGGGACAGGGCGGGCGCGACTTGGTCCACCGCGAGGCGGGCAGTGGTATGTGGCTCAAGCCGCGCTACCGGCACATCGTCGTCGACGAGGCCCAGGATCTCTCCGCCTCACACTGGCGGATGCTGCGGGCCATGGTCCCTAAGGGAGCGAACGACATCTTCCTCGTCGGTGACGCACACCAGCGCATCTACGGCAGCAAGGTCGTTCTCAGCCATCAGGGCATCGAGGTACGCGGCCGGGCGTCGCGACGACTGACCCTCAACTACCGCACGACCCGGCAGATCCTGGGGAGCGCCGGTGGCCTCATCACCGGGGCGTCCTTCGACGACCTGGACAGCGGAACGGAAAATCTGGAAGGCTACCGTTCCGTGCTGACCGGGCTTGCCCCGCAGTTCTGGCGGGCACCCGACCGGCTCACCGAAATGCGGGCCGTGGCTACCCTGATCCGCGACCGGCACGACGCCCACCGCACGCCGTACTCCGCGATGGCGATCAGCGTGCCGGACGGCGCGTCGGCACAGGAGTTCGCCAACGTGCTGGTCCGGGAGTTCTCGCTTCCCGTCGTCGAACTGGGCCGCGACGGCGTGAGGTCCGACCTCGACGCCGTACGGATCGGGACCATGCACCGGTTCAAGGGACTCGAGTTCCAACGAGTCTTCCTGACCTCTGTGGGAGAGGGACAGATCCCGCATCAGCGTATCGAGCAGTACCGGCTCGCCAGCCCGGAGAGGTACCGGCAGGAAGAAGTCCGCGCGCGGTCTTTGATCTTCGTCGCTGCTACCCGTGCCCGGGACGAACTCGTCGTCACCTGGAGCGGCGCGGCCAGCCGCTTCCTGCCCCGGGACGCAGACAGGACCGCGCTGCGCGCTACGGACCTATTGCACCGTGACGAGCCCCCGCCCGGATCGTCTAGGCGGGTTGCCGCCTGACGATCCGGACATCGAGGCCACTCTCCGGGACGCAAACGGAGACGAAGCCGTCGAGTGGCGGGGCCGCCCGTGACTCCGGGGCGATGGCGACGCTGGTGGACCAGCGCACGTCCGCCGTCCGGCCGAAGACACCACCTACGCATCGCCCAGGTTCATCAGAGGCCTCGACCGTCGTTGGGCTCAGGCAGGCTCGTTCTGGTTGATGTGAGACCGGCGGATCACCTCGCTTAGAGGTGACGGCATCCGCCGGCCTCGCCCCATCGACACCCACGTGAAGGTGAGCCTCGAGGACGTCATCGAGTTTACGGTGGAGGTTCTCGTAACTCCGTCATCCGGGCTGGGCAGGAGTGTGGTTCGTCGTGATTCCCCAGGGCCGTGAGGTGCACACCGAGGCAGACGTGGCGGAGGCCATGGGCCTCCCCCTACACACCTGGCGGCGTCGCATTCGGAACACCTTCGAGCAGCGGGTCCAGCGCGTGAACGGGGGAGAAGGACGAGTTCGCCTCTACGACTCCGAGCAGGTTCGGGCGTATATCGACGGTGTCCCGATCCCAGCAGTCGCGACACCCAGCAAGGAGCATCCTGACGATCTGCTCACGGACAAGGAAGCCGGCGCACTGCTCGGGGTGGACCCCTCCACCGTTCGAAGCTACGCCGTCTCCGGTTATCTACCTCGGGGGGTTGAGATACACGGACGTCGTTGGCGGCGGAGGGAGATCGTGGAACGCCTACGCCAAGGTGACCAGCGGAGACTTCCTGCCCGGACCGGTGCAGGCAGGCCCAAGTCAAGCCCTGAACGCCCCAACCAGGGGCGCGCCGGGCGAGACCCGTCGGCGCCGCCGGATCCACGGGTGACGGCGGCAGCCGCTCTCGTCGCCCTGGCGGCACGACATCGGCAGCGCCCTCCCACGTCCGCGCAGATCGCCGAACGCTTTGACGTGAGCCGATCCACCGGTGCACGGATTCTGGCTGCGGCATGGCAGCAGGTAAGAAGTCAGGAGAAGGCTCGCACGGATTCGGCCCTGCCCGACGCCGACAGTCACGGGCCGATCAACCCTCCATGTCGCGGTGGGTCTCGGGCGTAGCACTGGGGGGAACGTCACGGCCTGGAGAGCGATTCCCACGTTGGAAGGTCGCCAGAGTCTTCCCCGAGCGCGAGAGGACTGTGAGACAAGGCGGGTTGTTCTTGATGGAGAGACGGACACCGAAGTGCGCCCCGATCAACAGCGCGCCGATCCCCCAGAGTGCCAAGAAGATCCCGAGGCCCTTCAGCACGTCCAATGCGAGGGGACCGGTGTAGGTCTCCGGATCTCCAATGGATCCGATCGGTGCCATCAGGAGGACAACGCCAAGAATGACGCGCCAGTTCCTCTCCCCAAACGACTTACCGTCTGCCTGGCCTCCACCTCTCTCCATTGATGCTCCGACCGGAGCACTCGACTCGGCGATACGGCGGGCGCCGCCGTTCACCGGCATCATCACGCCGTCCAACCGGTACCTGAAGAGCGCAATGTTCCACTCCTCCGCGTAGGCCACGGCGGTGGAGGCGTAGTCACTGCCGGTAAAGAAGATCAATTGCGCGGTAGATCCGTAAGGCCGGGCGCCGACGAAGCGCTGCAGTTCCGGGCGGCCAACCTGCGCGGCCTGGTACTTGACCTGCCCGAGCGCCCCCGTGGCCTTCACGTCAACACCACCGTCCGCGCCTCCTGGTTTGGCGGTGGCGTCGCGGTATCCCCAATGGCGCATCCATCGCGCGGCGTTGCGTTCCGCCTCCTGCCACGACGCTATCTGCATCGGTCCAGGCTGCACGGCCCTTTGCGGCATGTCGGTCATGGCTCTCCCCCACCTACTTGGTCATTTCGGCAGGGTATCGGCCCACCGGACCGAGATGTTAGCCCGCACTGCAACCTCACAACCGTCGAGAGAAGACGTCCGAACCTCACGTGGCGCTCCCCAGAACTTGTATCGAGTCGCTGTAACGTTGTTCTTGTTCGGGAGCCGGGGAACGGCACTCCGCCCTGAACGCCCCCATCACACCCACCCCATTCGAAGGGCAACGGCATGACCGAGAACTGTGATCACGGTGACGACCTGCTCAGGGCCGGCGACTACATGACCGGCGCTGACGACGCACCCGTCATCCCGAGCATCATGGGCTTTCCCCGGCAGCGGCTGAGTGACGTTCCGGCTGACGTCCGGGTGGTGCGGCAGCGCGGCACCGAGGGCGAGTAAGCCGGACGCGAAGCGGCCGGGCGGCAGGTGATTCTGCCACCCGGCCGCTTCGTGCTGCCCGCTGCTCTACGGCCAGCGTGGCCCGGTTGCGGCCAACTCGGGTTCTGTGCCGCTGGGCAGGGCGGCGGAGTGGTCGGGGCGGGTGAAGACGAGGACGTCTTCGTGTTGGACGACGCACATGGGGATGCCGGCGCGGCGGGCGTCGCGGGCGTTCTTCATCTGGAAGAAGGAGGGGCGGGTGATCAGTTCGCCGTTGCGGACTCCGGCAAGGAGGGCGACGCAGCGTTCGGTGGGGATAAGGCCGGCGGCTTTGCCGGCGGCGAGGACGGCGGAGGGGAGGTCGACGAGTTCGCCTTGTTCGCGCCAGGGGCGGGTGGTGACGACGACGGTGCCGCCGGGGCGGACGATGCGGCGGCATTCGTCGAGGATCTTGGTGAAGGCGTTGAGGAGTTGGTCGGTCTTGGCGTAGGCGAGGTTGGCGGGGTCGTGGCTGTAGCGGTCGTCCATGCGTCGGACGCCGGGTTCGCCGGTCTCGCTGGTGGAGCGGACCTGGCCGTGGACGGTGCGGCCGTAGGGCGGTGAGGTGAGGACGAGGTCGACCTTGCCGTGGTGGTCGGGGTGGATGAGGCGGGTGAGGTGACGGGCGTCGCCTCGGGTGACGTGGCCGGTGGTGGCGGTGTCGGGGCCGAGGTGTTCGGTGATGTGGCGAACGTTGGCGCGGGCGA
Source organism: Streptomyces sp. NPDC002734 (assembly GCF_040295685.1). NCBI lineage: Bacteria > Bacillati > Actinomycetota > Actinomycetes > Kitasatosporales > Streptomycetaceae > Streptomyces > Streptomyces sp. NPDC002734. Next base: position 13,121 of record NZ_JBEOVU010000010.1, on the reverse strand, counting down.
GGGCGGCCCAGCGGGGTTCGTACTCGTTGCCGATGGCGTGGCGGCCGAGGCGGATGGCTTCGACGAGAGTGGTGCCGATGCCGCACATGGGGTCGAGGACGAGGTCGCCGGGGCGGGAGTAGGTGGCGATCGCGTGGGCGGCGACCTGGGGGAGCATCTTGCCGGGGTGGGCGGCGGAGCCGCGGACGTAGTGTCCGCGGCGCTGCTTGGGGGCGGAGGTGGGGGCGGTGTTCCAGATCGAGGTGGACGGGGCCATGGGCGGAGCTCCTCGGCGGTGCGCGGTTGGTCGCTCGGTGGTCAGGGGTGGCGGATGACGGAGAAGACGAGCAGGTCGCAGTGGGCGAGGCCGGGCGGGGCGTCGTGGGGTGGGGTAGGGATGAGGGTGTTGCCGCGGGGGCGGGCGTAGGCGACGGCGATGTGCTGGAGGTAGCGGAAGCCGGCGGTGCGGGCGTGGGCGGTGAGGAGGCCGAGGGGGTCGGTGAGCCGGCCGGCGTCGCGGCGCTGGCGGGTGGCAAGGAGTAGGAGGCCGTCGTCGGGGAGGTAGCGGTGGGCGCGGTGGAAGAAGCCGGGCCAGCCGTTCTCCGTTGCTCCGGGGAGGTCGTCGGTGCCGTCGCAGTCGGGCTGGAGGGCTGCGACGGGGAGGGCGTCGGGGTGGAGTTCGGCGAGGAGGAGGCGGGGCCGCGATGAGGGGCGGGACCGGACCGGGCCCGGTGCGCGGAGGTCGACGGCGGGGATGCGGGCGTCGACGCCGTGGGCCAGGTCGCGGATGGCGATCTTGAGGAGGCGGGCGGGGTCGTGCTCGGGCCGGCCGACGAGCTCGGTGCGGATCTTGTCGAGGGCCCAGGCAGGGAGGACGCATCCGGGGAAGGGGCGGGTGCTCGTCTCTTCGGCGTCGGGGATCCAGATGGTGGCGGGCGGGGCGGCGGGGATTGGGGTGGGCTCGGAGTTCGTCATGGGGCGGGGGCCTCGGGCGGCAGGGTGGTGGACCGGCTGTGCTGACGTCAGGTCATAGGGACAGCCGGTGCCGGGCTTTGCCGTCGCGGTTCTGCCTCGAACGGTCCGGGCGAGATGCCGGGGTGGTCGGCAGGCGCTGAGGGCGAGCGGCCGAGCCACCTGTCTTTGCAGGTCACGACGGGTGTACCGGCTGCCGGGCCAGTGGCGAGCCAGTCGCGGACCAGTAGCGAGCCACCGTTGAGAAGTCGCCCGGTTGGCGCAGTCGGCGTGCTCGGAGATTTTTATGTTCGATTGCCGCCGCGGGTGCGGAGGGCTTTGCGCAGGTGGTTCCTGGTGGCGCGGGAGGCGGTGCTCGTACGGGCCGTGCCAGTGGTACGCGGGTGGTCCGGCGGAGGCGCGTGGGTGGGCCGGGGGTGGCTCGGGCGGGGTCGAGAAGTGACGGCGCAAGCAGTTCACGACTCGTCGTCAGGAGATGCATCATGCAGCACCGTCACCGCCTTGTCCGCCGTTCTGCCGCCTCCGACCCGTGTGGCCGCGGGCAGTCGCCGTCTCCGCTGGAGGAGCTGGAGCGAGCGTTCCTCGCGCTGGCCCGAGGGCCGGAGCCGTTGATGTTCCCGGCGCACCTGGTGTGTGAGGAGCCGGACCGGGAGTTCTGGCCGGTGGACCGTGTGCGTGCGCAGCTGGCGCATCCGTCGACGCCGGCGGAGCTGCGGGAGCGGACCTGGCAGGGTGTGATCTGTCGGGCCCGTCGGCTGGGAGCGCCGTGGGATGTCGTCGCGGTGGCCATGTCGGTGCCGGTGCTGCGGCGGATTCTGGCCCGGCTGCGGCGGCCGCAGCACTTGGAGCGGGCGGAGATGGAGCAGGAGGCGCTCGCGGGAGTCGCCTCGGCGTTGCGCACGGTGGAGCTCGGGGACGAGCGGCCGGACCGGGAACTGTTCCGGGCGGCGGACCGGGCCGTGCACCGGCTCGTGTACGCGGCGTGGCGGCAGGTGAACCGGGAGGCGGTGCTGGAGGCCGTCGAACTCACCGATGCTCGGACCCGGACCACGGTCCGGGAGGACGAGGCGCCGAACGAGTTCACGGTGCTTGCCGAGGCCGTGCAGCAGCGCGTGCTGGACGTGGCGGAGGCGCGGCTGATCGCGCGTACGCGGCTCGCCGGTGAGCCGATGAGCCGGCTTGCCGCCGAGCGCGGGGTGAGCCTGCGGCAGATCTACCGGCACCGGAACGCCGCCGAGGAGCACCTCGCCGCCCACCTGCGGTACCGGCTGGCGGGCGGACGAACTGCTCCGTCCGAGTGAAGTGCGGCCTGGCCGTGTCACTGCGGCCGGGGACCGCCTCCATTCGAGGTGACGACGTCGAACTGGTCGTCGTCATCCGGGTCCTCGGCCGTCGGCCGTCCGGCCCGGTCCCGGTGGTGCGGGGTGTGCGGCCGTCTCGTGCTGACACCCCGAGAAACCAGCCCAAGCGACCTGAGGAGGTCGGCCCCGGGCTCAGGGTTCTGCGCGCCTCGCACCGCCGGGCCGTCTTCTCCCTCGTTCTCGTCCCTGTTGGAGGTGCTGCGGTGCTCGTGAAGCGCCTTCGCCCGTCTCGCCGCTCGCCGATCCGGTCGGCGTGGCTCCGCATGCTGCGTCGGCTGGTGTTCGTCGGCGGCTTGGTGGCGGTGCACATGCTGGTCGCGCCGGCGGTCGGCTGGGCAGTCGCCGACATCCCCACCGTGATCAAGAACCTGCGGAACTGGATCGTCGGATTGCTCTCCGCGCTGGCAACGCTGTTCCTGACATTCGGTGGCGTGCGCTACCTCCTGGCCGGTGGCGATCCGGGGGAGGTCGAGTCAGCGAAGCGGGCGTTGAAGGCGTCGTCGATCGGTTTCGGCCTCGCCATGCTGGCCCCGGTGCTCGTAACCGTGCTGGAGAACATCGTCGGTGCGGGCGGCGGTGAGTGACCGTGACCGCGATCCGGTGCCTGCGCCTGGTGCTCCTCGGCTGCCTCGCGGTGGGGTGGCTGGTGCAGGGGTTCGCCGTGCAGGCGCAGGCGTCCGGCAGCCTGCCGGCACTGATCGTCGCGCCTCAGCCGCCAGAGCCTGAGCCCATGCCGGCACCCGCGCCGACACCAGGACCAGCACCCGCACCAGGCCGGCCCCCTGAGCCGCAGCCCTCCCCCGGACCGCCGCCCTCGACCGATCCTTCGCGTCCCGCCCCGGAGCGCGACGAACCACCGGAGCCGAGCGACGGCTTGATGCCCCGGGCCTGCGAGGCCGACGGCGACACGAGTGACTGCGAGGTCGACGACGGATCGGGGGGTCTCTTCGACTTCGGCTCCATGGTCACGAACGCGATCACCTCGTTCCTCGGCGACCTGATCGAGCAGGTGATGAAGCCGATCCGCGAGTTCCTCGCGGACACGCTCCTCGCGACCCCGGACGTGACGCAGCACCGGGACATCCAAAGGCTGTGGAAGGCGACCCTCGGGATCACCCTCGGCGTCTATGTCCTGTTCGTGACGGCCGGCGGGATCACCGTCATGGGCCACGAGACGGTTCAGACTCGGTACGCCCTGCGGCACATCGCGCCCCGGCTCCTGCTGGGCCTCGCCGCCGGGACCGTCTCCCTGACGGTCATGGGGAAGGCTGTCGGCCTGTCCAACGCGCTGGCGCACGCGATCCTCGCCTCGGACATGGGCGATGCCGGGCAAGGTCTGGTCGAACGGGCGCTGCCGTTCGCGCTGTTCGGTGCGGCCGGGATCAAGATCTATCTGCTGCTCCTGGCCGTGATGGTCTTGGCGCTGGTGGTCGCGGTGCTCATCGGGTTCATGATGCGCGTCGCGGTGATGGCGCTCCTCGCGGTCGCCGCGCCCCTGATGCTGGCGTGCCACGCGCACCCGGTGACCGAGCCGGTGGCTCGTCTGTGGTGGAAGGCGCTGGGCGGCTGCCTGGCCATCCAGGTCCTGCAGTCCCTGACCTTCGTGCTCGCGCTGAAGCTGTTCTTCGCCCCGGGAGCCACAGCCGTCGGCATCCCGAGGTCGGATGAGCTGGGCACGATGCTCGCCGGTACGGCGCTGTTCTGGGTGCTGTTCAAGATTCCGGGCTGGACGCTGCAGATCGTGCTGCGAGGTAGCCCCGCCTCGGCTCCTCATGCTCCGGCCGGGCTGCGGATGCTGAAGAACCTCGCGATGTACCGGCTCCTGACCCAGGCGACACCGCTGGGCAGACTCCTCGCCGCCGGTGCGGGCGGCCGGTCCGGCGGTTTCGGCTTCGGACCTCGCAGGCGCCCACCGGGTGGCGGCCCTGGCAACGGCACTGGATCCGGCGGTGTCCCGGGCGGGCCGGGCAGCGGAGGCAACCCCGCCGGCCAGCCTCCGGCCTCGCAGCCGGGCAGAGGTCTCCGGGCTCGTGGGCAGCGGTTGCTCTCCGAAGGACGCGCCGTGCTCACCCGGTTCGGAATCACGCCTCCCGCAGCCGCCCCACCTCGGAGCCAGGCCGGTCCCGCGCCTCCCGCGCGCCCCGGCCCCCGAGCCGTGGCCCACCCCGCGCAGGCCCGGCACCGGCAGCAGCTGGCGCTCCCGATCCACGCCCCGCGCGTCCCCGCCCGCCCTGGCCAGGCCACGCAGCTATGGCTTCCCGTCCCCGCCGAACGGGTCCCCGCCTGTCACTCCCCACGCGCACCAGGCTCGGCCCCGCGCCCGTCCCCGGGCATCGCACCGACCGCCGCCCCTCCCGCGAACCGCTCGCCCCGTGGCCGTCAGACGGTCCTGCCGATCCGCGTGGACCGGGTCCGTGTCCGTCCGCCGCGCCCCGTGCAGCTGCGGCTCCCACTCGAACCACCCAGGAGGTAACCCGTGCCGCACTCCCACGAGTCGGGCGAGTTCCCTTACTCGACCCGCATCCCCGCCGACATCTCCCGCCCCGACCGCGTCCTCGGCCCCTTCACCCTCCGGCAGACCGCGATCCTCGCCGTCACCGCGCTGCTCCTCTACGGCGGGTGGTGGCTCAGCCGCCCGTTCCTCGCCCCGCTGGTCTACCTCGTCCTGGTCGTCCCGGTGGCCGGCACCGCAGCGGCCCTGGCGCTCGGACGGCGCGAGGGCGTAGGCCTGGACCGCTTCCTCGCCGCCCGCCTCGCCTACGCACGCACACCGAAACGGCAGGTCCACGCCCCGGAAGGCGTGCCGCCTCTCCCCTCCTTCCTCCCCACCCCGTGGACGGCCGAGGCCGGACAGCCACCCGCCGCCATGCACATGCCGTGCGACACGGTGACCGAGGCCGGCGTCCTCAGCCTCGGCTCCGAGGGCGAGGCCGCCCTCGCCACCTGCTCCACGGTCAACTTCGACCTCCGCTCCGTCTCCGAGCAGCAGAGCCTGACCGCCGGGTTCGCCCGCTGGCTCAACTCCCTCACCGGACCGGCCCAACTGCTCGTGCGCTGCCACAGCGTCGATCTCGCCCCGGTCGCCGACCGCCTGCACCAGGACGCCGCCGCGCTGCCGCATCCCGCGCTGGAGCAGGCGGCCCGCGCGCACGCCGACTACCTGGCCCAGCTCACCGCCCACGGCGGCAGCGCGCTGGGCCGGCAGATCGTCCTCGTCAGCCGCGAAAACGCCGGCCGGTCGCCGTCGGCGAACGCAAGCCGGGTCGTCCAGCGGGTCTCCGAAGCCCAACGCTCTCTCGCCTCGGCCGAGATCACCGTCACCGCCCTCGACGGCCGGCGCACCGCCGCCCTGATCACCCAGGCCGCCAACGCCGACGCCACCGCGACCACCACGACCTCAGAAGGACCCCGCTCATGAACGCCACCCCCACCGTCGACGCCCACCGCCTCCTCGACGTGGCCGGTCCCGAAGCGGTCGAGGTCCACGCCCGGATGCTGGCGATCGGCGGACACCTGGCCACCACCCTCGTCGTCACCGGCTACCCGTCCGAGGTGACGCCCGGATGGCTCTCGCCGCTGCTGAACTTCCCCGGACACCTCGACATCGCCCTGCACATCGACCCGATCCCCAACGCCACGGCCGCCGCCGGTCTGAAGAAACAGCGGGCCCGTCTCGAGTCCGGCCGCCGCAGCGGCTACGAGAAGGGCCACCTCGACGACCCCGAGGTCGAGGCCGCGGCAGCCGACGCCGCCGACCTCGCCTACCGGATCGCCCGCGGCGAGGGGAAGCTGTTTCACGTCTCGCTCTTCCTCACCGTGCACGCCCCCGACGAAGAGTCCCTCGCCGAGCAGACCGCGGCCGTCCGCGCGGTGGCCGAGTCCCTCCTCCTGAGCGTCGCCCCGACCACCTACCGGGCCCTGCCCGCCTGGCTCGCCACCCTGCCCCTCGGCGTCGACACCCTCAAGATCCGCCGCAGTTTCGACACCGCCGCCCTGGCCGCCTGCTTCCCCTTCACCGGCCCCGACCTCCCCCAGTCCACCGGCCACGACGGCACACCGACCGGGGTGCTGTACGGGCTGAACGCCGCCTCCGGGACGCCGGTCCTATGGGACCGGTACGGGCAGGACAACTACAACTCGATCACCCTGGCCCGCTCCGGCGCGGGCAAGTCCTACTTCACCAAGCTGGAGCTGCTGCGGCTGCTGTTCACCGGCGTCACCGCCTCCGTCATCGACCCGGAGAACGAGTACGTGCGCCTGGCCGAGACCGTGGGCGGCACCGTTCTGGACCTCGGCGCCGACGGCGTCCGCGTGAACCCGTTCGACCTCCCGGCCGCCACCACCACGGACGAGGACCTGCTGACCCGCCGCGTCCTCTTCCTCCACACCTTCCTCTCCGTCCTGCTGGGCGCGGAGCCGTCCCCGGACGAGAAGGCCGCCCTGGACCGGGCGATCCTCGCCTGCTACGCCCGCGCCGGCATCACCGCCGACGCCCGCACCTGGCGGCGCACCCCGCCCACCCTCACCGACCTGACCGAAGTCCTCGCCGACGACGGCAGCACCCCGGCGAGCGCCGTCGCCGCGCGCCTGGCCCCGTACGTAACCGGCTCGCACGCCGGGCTGTTCAACGGCCAGAGCACCAGCGACCTCTCCGGCCACCTGGTCGTCTTCGCCCTCCGGCAACTGCCGGAGGAGGTGAAGGCCCCGGCAATGCTCCTCGCACTGGACGCGATCTGGAGGCAGGTCACCTGCCGGCCCCAAGCCGGCCGGCACCTGGTGGTGGTCGACGAGGCATGGCTGCTCATGCGCGAGGGCGCCGGGGCGAAGTTCCTCTTCCGGATGGCCAAGGCGGCCCGCAAGCACTGGACCGGCCTCGCGGTCGTCACCCAGGACGCCGACGACGTCCTCGCCTCACCGCTCGGGCGGGCCATCGTCTCCAACGCTGCGACGCAGATCCTCCTGCACCAGGCACCGCAGGCGATCGACACGATCAGTGACACCTTCAACCTCTGCCAGGGCGAACGCGACTTCCTCCTCTCCGCCGCCCAGGGCGAGGCGCTGCTGCTGACCGGCGACCGCCGGCACAAGGTCGCCTTCGCCAGCGTCGCCGCCCCCGGCGAGCACGCCGTCGTCACCACGAACCCCGCCGAACTCACCGCCCGCCCCGGCAACACGTCCGAGGTCGGCGTCGAGGAGGACTGGGAGCTGTGAGCACCGCAACCCTCCTCGCCGCGCCGCCGGACCCGGGGCAGCCCTCCGGACTCCTGGTCGACTTCCTCATCCATCCGGAGAACTTCGGACCCGCCGCCCTGTTCCACGCCACCGTGGACTGGCTCGGGCCAGCGGCCCCGTTGCTCCTGCCGTGCCTGCTCGTGGCCGCGTCCGCCGGAACCGTGGCCCGCCGACGGCTCCTCGACCACCGGCACCGGCAGTGGTCGACCGGCGCGCGCATGGTCGAGATCCTGGTCCCGCCCAACGTCGCTCCGAACGGCGGCCGCGTCCTGTGGGCGCAGCTGGCCGGGCTGCTGCGGCCGTGGTGGCGGCGGCTCGTGTCCGGGCAGCCGCACCTGGCGTTCGAGTACTCCTGGACGCACACCGGGCTGCGGATCCGCCTCTGGGTGCCCGGCACGATCCCGCTCGACCTGGTGCGCCGTGCCGTGGAGGCGGCCTGGCCCGGCGCGCACACCCGCGTCACCGACCCGGAACCGCTGCTCCCGGCCGGGCACGAGGTGAGCGCCGGCCGGATGCGGCTGGCCAAGCCGGACGTGCTCCCGCTGCGCACCGACCACACGACTGATCCGCTGCGCCCGCTGCTCCAGGCCGCCACCGGCATGGGCGAGGAGGAGACGGCGTGCGTGCAGATCCTCGCCCGCCCCGCCACCGGCCTGGCCCTGCGCCGCGTCCGCCGCCAGGGCCGCACGCTGAAGGCCGGACAGCCCCCGGCCCGCCTCCCGGCACTCCTCGCGCTTCTCTTCCACCGCTCTCAGCCCTCGACGACGGGCAAGCTGGACCCGGAACACAGCGCCGCGGTCCGGCAGATGGCCGTCAAGCAGGCAGGCGCCCAGTGGCAGTGCACCATCACCTACGCAGCCTCCTGCTCACCGAAGCCGGAAGCCGCCCCGGACATCGTGCGAGGCCGCGCCCACGCACTGGCCTCGGCGTTCGGCCTCTTCGCCGACCGCAACTACCTGGTCCGCACCCGCCTGCGCCACCCCGAGCCCCACCTCAGCGACCGCCGCCACCCGGCGCTGCGGCGGCCCGCCCTGCTCTCCGTCCCCGAACTCGCCGCCCTCGCCCACCTCCCCGTCGACCCGGACGCCCCCGGCCTTCGCCGCGCCGGCGCACGGTCCGTGCTGCCGCCCCCGTCGATCCCGGAGGCCGCGCCCGGCAGCGGCGTGAAGCCGCTCGGCCAGTCCGACACCGGCGCGCGCCGGGGCGTGGGCCTGAGCGTGCCGGACGCCCGCCACCACCTGCACGTCATGGGCGCGACCGGCTCCGGCAAGTCCACGCTGATCGGCAACCTCGTCCTCGACGACGTCCGCAACCACCGCGGCGTCATCGTCATCGACCCCAAGGGCGACCTCGTCACCGACCTCCTCGACCGGCTCCCCGACGACTGCGCCGACCGCCTGGTCCTCATCGACCCCGACGACCCGCACACCCCGCCCTGCCTGAACGTCCTGGACGGCGCGGACATCGACGTCGTCGTCGACAACCTGACCGGCATCTTCCGCCGCATCTTCACCGCGTTCTGGGGACCGCGCACCGACGACGTGATGCGCGCCGCCTGCCTCACCCTCCTCAAGCACCGCGAACGCACCCGCCAGACCGTCACCCTCGCCGACGTGCCCCGGCTCCTGGGCGAGAGCTCCTACCGGCTGCGGATCGTCCCCGCCCTCAAGGACCCGGTGCTGCGCGGGTTCTGGGACTGGTACGAGTCGATGTCCGAGCCGTCGCGCGCCGCGGTCGTCGGCCCGGTGATGAACAAGCTGCGCGCCTTCCTCCTGCGGGACTTCGCTCGCCGGGCGATCGCCGCCGGCCCGTCCACCTTCGACCTCGGGCAGGTCCTCGACGGCGGCATCCTGCTCGCCCGGCTCCCCAAGGGCGCCCTCGGCGAGGAGACCGCCCGGCTCCTCGGCTCATTCATCGTCGCCGGCACCTGGCAGGCCGCCGCCGCCCGCGCCCGCACCCCCGAGCAGTCCCGTATCGACGCCACTCTCAGCATCGACGAGGCCCACAACTTCCTTACGCTGCCGTACCCGTTGGAGGACATGCTCGCCGAGGCCCGCGGCTACCGGCTCTCCATGCTGCTGGCCCACCAGCACCTCGCGCAGCTTCCCCGCGACCTGCGCGAGGGCATCTCCGCCAACGCCCGCAACAAGATCTTCTTCAACGCCTCCCCGGAGGACTCCAACGCCCTGGAGCGGCACACGCTCCCCACCCTGGCCGCGCACGACCTCGCGCACCTCGGCCCCTACCAGGCGGCCGCACATCTCCTGTCCGGCGGAGCCGAGGCAGCAGCGTTCACCCTCACCACCCGGCCCCTGCCCCCGGCCGTCCCGGGCCGCGCCCGCGACCTGCGCGCCGCAGCCGCCGGACGCACCGGCCCGCGCCCCGCCACCCGCTGAACCACCGTTCTCCGACGCGTCACTTGGAGGCTTCGCCATGCCCGCACTCCCCCGCCCCGCGTCCGGCCCCGGTGCCCGCTACACGCCGCGCGCCGCGACCTCCCGGCCCCGCTCCCGCGCCGCCCGCTACATCGACGTCGCCGCCCTCAGCCGGCACCTCACCAAACGCGACGTCTGGCTCGCCCGGATGGTCCACGAGCACAAGGTGCTCACCAGCCACCAGATCACGCGCCTCGCCTTCGGCGCCCTCCGCACCGCCCAACGCCGCCTGCTCACCCTCCACCAGCTCGGCGTCCTCGACTCCTTCCGCCCCCTCGCCCAGACCGGCTCCGCGCCCGAGCACTACACCCTCGGCCCGGCCGGAGCCGCCCTCCTCGCCTCCGCCGCCGGATGCGACCTCGCCGAGACCGGCTGGCACTCCACCCGCACCGGCCGCATCGCCTACTCGCCCACCCTCGGCCACGACCTCGGCGTCAACGAACTCCTCACCCACCTCGCCGCCCACACCCGAACCGCCCCCGGCAACCAGCTCCCCCTCTGGCTCTCCGCCCGCTCTTGCGCCCGCCGCTGGGGCGACCTGATCCGCCCCGACGCCTACGCCCACTGGCAGGCCGACGGCCAACTCCTGCCGTTCTTCCTCGAGTACGACACCGGCAGCGAATCCCTCGCCCGCGTCGAGGCCAAGCTCCCCGGCTACGCCGCCTTCGCCACGACCACCGGCACCAGCCCGGCCCTCCTCCTCCACACCCGCACCGAATCCCACGCCCAGCTGCTGCGCCGACGCCTCGCCGCACCCGCCCGCGAACTCGGGCTCACCATCGCGACCTCCTCCGCGGACTTCACCACCTCCACGCCCTGGGGCTCGTGGTGGTCGCCCCTCCCGCCCGGCGACACCCGCCGCACCACCCTCGCCGGCCTCACCACCCGCTGGCCCTCGCTCACCCCGGCCACCGGCCTCGACTCCACCGACGCCGACACCGCCCTGACCCTCCCCGTCCCGCCACTGCCCCCGGCCCTCGGAGGAACCGCATGAGCTCCACCCTCGCCAAGACGGTCGGCGGCCTCGGTTGCGCGGTCGTCGCTCTACCTCTGCTGGCCGCCGTCGCCCTCATCACCGCGCTCACCGGCCCCGCCACCGGCTCCACGCACGAGGACTTCCCGCCGGGCTGGGCAGCCCTCTACCAGCGAGGCGCCGCCGAATGCCCGGGCCTGCACTGGACGGTCCTCGCTGCCATCGGCAAGGTCGAGACCGACCACGGCCGGCACCCCACCATGATCTCCAGCGCCGGAGCGGTCGGCCCGATGCAGTTCCTCCCGTCCACCTTCGCGATCTACGCCTACCCGGTGCCGCCCGGCGGCAAGAACCCGCCCACCCCCTGGGACCGCGTCGACGCCGTCCACGCCGCCGCCCGCCTCCTCTGCGCGAACGGCGCACGAGGCGGCCGCGATCTCCGCCGCGCCATCTGGCACTACAACCCCTCCGACGCCTACGTCGACAAGATCCTGCGCACCGCCGACCGTTACAAGGCCACCGCCTACCACACGGCCCCCGTCGCACCGGCCAAGGCAGCCCGCCGCGCGATCGCCTTCGCCCGCGCACAGATCGGCACCCCGTACGTCTGGGGCGGCGACGGTCTCTCCGAGGGCGGCTTCGACTGCTCCGGCCTCACCCGCGCCGCCTACCGGTCCGCCGGCATCACCATCCCCCGCGTTGCCCAGGACCAGTTCAACGCCGGCCCCCGAGTCCGCCGCGGCGCACGTCTCCTTCCCGGCGATCTCCTCTTCTTCGGCCCCAGCCCACGCGAGATCACCCACGTCACCCTCTACATCGGCGGCGGCAGGTCCATCGAGGCCCCGTACACCGGCTCCCACGTCAAAAAGAGCCCAGCACGCACCAACTCACCCTCCTACCAGGGCGCCACCCGCCCCTGGGCACGAGGCGGCAAGCGATGAAGCCCGCCGTCCCGACCCACGAGGCCGTCGCGCTGCTCCGCAACATGACCCGCGTCCTCGGAGTCGTCGCCGCCCTGGCCCTCGTCTTCACCACCGTCAACGTCACCCGCTTCGCCACCAGCCGCGACGTCCCGCTGCCCATCGCCGTCCTCCTGGACCCGATGATCGGCACCACCCTCGCCGGCGTCCTCTACGTCGACGCCCGCCTCGCCTCCTGGGGCATCCCGCCACCCGCCTGGTCCACCGCCCTGCGCTGGACCGCCGGCTGCACCGCCGCCCTCATGAACACCTGGGAAAGCCTCTGGCCCGACCGCCACATCGGCTGGCCCCGCCACGCCGACCCCGCCGCCGTCCTCCTCCACCTCACCCCAGCGCTGCTGCTCATCGGCCTCACCGAAACCATCGCCGCCTACCGCCGCACGATCAGCCACCTCCTGGACGCCCCGGCCGCCCACGACACCGCCGGGCCAGCACCTGCCTCGCCGCCCCCGGAACCCGCAGACGCGACGGCACAACTCACCACCCCGCCCCCGATCGACGACGACCTGTGGGGCGCGGCCGTCGCGCTGGACGAAACGGTCCGCATGGCGACCGGCTCCCCGGTCAGCGTCTGGCGGCTCCGGCAGGACCTACGCATCGGCCCCCGCCGCGCCGCCCGGCTCCACGAACAACTCCGCACCCACCGCCCGACCACCCCGTGCCCCTGCCCGACCGACACCCCCGACCACGCCGACCCGGCCCCGACCGGCACATCACCCACCGACCGACCACCCGCTCCCACCAGCCGATTCGACATCCCCGGACACCATCCGGATGACACCGCTTGACTTCGTCGCCGGCATCGAGCGTCCATGGTCGTGGCCGACCACCCGAGCGGACACACGGACTGCCGTAAGCCCGCACGTCACGGCCCCGTTCGTCCCGGAACCACGCGCTGCGCACGCGCCCCGACGAACACCCGCGGACCGCCCATCGGCCCGCCCCCGGCCGGGGGACCTCACCGACCGACCACACGGAAAACGAGGACCCCAATGTCTGTCACCACCCTGACCACCACCGCCCCCGAGACCCCCGCCAGCGACCCGCTGGCCGCCCTTCCCCCCTCCTGCCGAACCGTCCACACCCACCTCCTCAGAAGCTGTTGTCCTTCCGAACCTGATGTGCGGGTTTCTGCTGGTCAGACGTACTGTTCTCGTTGTCGAGGCAGTCTGAGCGGGTCTTGTTTCCC